>CAZLJB010000654.1:0-2396 GCA_964559195.1 uncultured Anaerolinea sp.
TGCCCAGCCGATCTTGCTGGCACATTGGTGGCTGAGCCATTTCTGGCCGCTGCAGCGGGATCGTGAGCGTATCACCGATCTGGTCGGGCGGGTTTCGAGCCTGCCGCTCGGATGCGGCGCGCTGGCCGGCACGCCTGTTTCGGTTGACCGAACCGTGCTGGCCCAGGCGTTGGGTTTCCAAAAAGCAGCCCCCAACAGCCTGGATGCCGTCTCAGACCGGGATTTTGCCGCGGAGTTTCTGTTCTGCGCCGCCATGATTGGCACCCATCTGAGCAAACTGGCTGAACAAATCGTACTTTTCACCAGCGCCGAATTTGGCTTCTTTGAACTGGCAGACACCTTTTCCACCGGTTCCAGCCTGATGCCTCAAAAGAAAAACCCGGATGTCTTTGAACTGACCCGCGCCAAAGCCGGCACCCTGCTGGGTTTATTAACCGGTCTGATGGCTGTCCTGAAAGGACTGCCATCATCTTACGATAAGGATCTGCAGGAAGACAAAGCGCCGGTCTTTGCCGCAGCCGATACACTCTTGATGATGCTGCCAGTCCTGACCGGTGCGCTGCGGACCATCACGCCCCGGCCGGCACGTATGCGTGCGGCCATCGATTCTTTCATGATGGCCACCGACCTGGCCGATTATCTGGTGAACAAAGGTATTCCCTTCCGCGAAACACACGCCCTGGCGGGCAAAGCCGTCCGCATGGCGATCGATAATGGTCTGGGATTGGATGGCCTGACGCTGCAACAATATCAAAACCTGCACCCGGCCTTCGAAGCAGATATCTTCAATGCCCTCGACCCGCTCGAATCGGTCAAACGCAGAAATGCCCTGGGCGGCACTTCCCCCCAGGCTGTCCGGTTCCAAATTCAACAAGCCAAGAACACACTCAAAGGAGAGTAAAGTATGTCTACTGTTAATTGTCCCGAATGTGAAGCCGAAATCAGCCTGGAACCCAACTCCGAAGTCGGCGAAATCATCGTCTGCCCGGATTGCGGTGTCGACCTGGAAATTATCTCGCTGAAACCTGCCAAGGTGGATGTTGCGCCGATGGAACAGGAAGATTGGGGCGAATAAGCCGCACGAGAAAATCATGCAGAAACGACTTCGGATTGGTGTTCTTTATTCTCGTGTACGGGTAGAAGAAAAATGGATATTCGCTGCACTTGAAAAGCGCGGCATAGATTATGAACGGCTGGATGACCGGGCAATTTCCTTTGATCTTGAAAACCCGGCGCCCTGGCGCTCCTTCGACGCAGTTTTGGAGCGCAGCATCAGCTATAACAGCGGCCTGTATGCGCTGCGGATCCTGAACGCCTTCGGCATTCCAACCGTCAATACCGCGATTGTGGCTGAGATTTGCGGAGACAAGCTGACCACCAGCGCCATGCTAGCGCGCGCCAATGTGCCGCAACCGCGCAACGTGGTGGCCTTTTCGCCAGAATCCGCGCTGGAAGCCATTGAAGCCTTTGGCTACCCGGTGGTGCTGAAACCCGTGGTGGGTTCATGGGGCAGGCTGCTTGCAAAAATCAACGACCGGGATGCTGCCGAAGCAGTCTTGGAACACAAGGCGACGCTCGGATCGGTGCAGCATTCGGTCTTTTACATTCAGGAGTTCATTCACAAACCTGGACGGGACATCCGCGCCATCGTGGTGGGCGACCGGGTTCTGACCGCGATTTATCGAAAATCTGAGCACTGGATCACCAATACTGCCCGCGGTGGCGAAGGCGAACTGTGCCCGATTACGCCCGAGATTGAAAGCCTGTGCCTGAATGCATCCGCGGCAGTGGGTGGCGGAGTGTTGGCCGTGGATCTGGTGGAACATCCTGATAAGGGCATGGTGGTCAATGAAATCAACCACACCATGGAATTCCACACCGCCCAGCCGATCAGCGGGATCGATATCGCCGATGAAATCGTCTCGTACGTTGTCAATATCGCCAGGAAAAACGCCTGACCGAGCGATGACCTGACTCCTTTCCAGGCTGGATGGTATTGTAACTTCACAGGAAGAGCTTCCTGTGGAAACACAACATGCAGAGAAAACCACATCTTTGTTCGTCAAGGCGGCAAAAGTCCCAAAACGAACCGTGGTGAGTAGAAGCATTTCAGGAGGTTTTTTCAATGACATCAGTTTCCATTGTTGGTGGCTCGGGTTATGGCGGCGGGGAACTGCTGCGCCTGCTGCTCGGTCACCCAAATGCAGAAATCAAGCAAGCCACCTCACGCACCCACTTGGGAGAATATCTCTACCAGGTGCACCCCAACCTGCGCAAACGGACCCAACTCAAATTCAGCGATCCGGGCCAATTGGAAGCAGTCGATTTGCTCTTCCTGGCACAGCCACATGGACAGGCCCAACACAGCATTGACCAGTACGCCGGGTTGGCTGGCA
>CAZLJB010000655.1:0-2395 GCA_964559195.1 uncultured Anaerolinea sp.
TATAAAATTATAAGCGAATTTACTTATGCATTGTTGAATTGATCATTTTTCCCCGGAATATCATTGAAGGCTAAGGCTGCTGGAGATGGGGTAGCTTACTCTCACAACCACACTGCTTCATAATTTATTGCGACAATTTACGCTGTTGCCCTGCCGGTGTGGTTCACGTCAAAGCGGTACAAATTCGTCATTGCTGAGCGAAGCGCCTTCTTTGGAAACTTCAAAGATGTGGCGCAGATTTTTATCCACTTCCAAACGTTATTTAAGCGTGCGTGACTTTGAGTTGGTGATGAAGGCGTTGGCAGGCGTTAATAAAGCCACCCCATGGTACGCAAATGTTCCCAGGCAGTGTAAATGTGTTGGGGTTTGAAATAATCGCGCTTGTGTTGGTTCCATGACTGAAAACCTTTAACCGCGGCCTCCGGGTATTCTCTCACAGCCGGGTCTTCCTTTGCTAGCCAATGCACAGTGGATAACAATTCCATGCCATAAGGCGTTTCAAAACCTTCAATCAGGTCGATGACTTTTTGTAGGCGGACTTGTGTTTCAGGCTTTTCACTTAGGAATAGTTTCGCTTCAGCCTGTGCGCCTGGCATAAGGTAAAGGCTGGTTTTCCTGCTTCGGTCTCCGTAACCGCGCAAAAAGTGACCTTCTACGCGTTGTAGCACGTGATTTAGGTTTTCGGCATAAGGGCCATATTGTTTTTTGATGAAATTTAATTTAAGCGGTTCGCCTGCTGTTTGTAAAAAATACATGAGTTTCTGGATTTCTAACAGCGAGAAGCGGTAGCCGGGCATGCTGTAATGTTCCATCAAGTAGATCAATGCCGCTCTTCCGGTTGTCATGTTTGGCTTTTCGGTTCCAACATGGATTTGTTCCGCTCCTGGCGCACCAACTGGCTCATAGATAAGTATTCTTACATCATCAAACTGGCTGAGGAAATCAACGATCAAAGGCCGCACAATCTCCCAATCCAGCCCGCCGTTTCCACAACCAAGCGGAGGAACAGCAATCGATCGGATTTCATATTCGCGAATCACACTTTGCAGGTCATATAAACCCGCTTCGATAGTCTCTATTTTTGAATTTTCGCGCCAATGGCTTTTGGTGGGGAAATTAATGATGTAACGTGGGTTGATAAACTGACCCTGATCATGGACCAGCATTTTTCCTATCTGTACTTTGCCCTGTTGACAGGCTTTCTGGTAAAATTTGTAGTTTTCAGGGAAAGTCTCACGGAACTGTAAGGCAATGCCCTTACCCATGATGCCCACCGTGTTGACAGTGTTCACCAGGGCTTCGACATGAGCTTCCAACAGGTTCCCTTTGATAAATTCAATCATAACGTCTCTCTTAATCATAATACCATTGGCGACGAACACTTACAATTGGTTTATGTTGCGTATTTTCAAGCAAGGCTGCAACCTGATCTCTGACAGCGCTATTGATGACACCAATTTCCTGAATTAATTGCCACGGACAGTGCTGTTTTACTAAAAATTCTGCTTGCTTCCTACGTCTGCGGTCATTGTCGCTGATTGTATCGCGCCAACTCCAACTTTTGATCACTTTCCAATCCACCTCAGTCAAAGCGTTTAAGTTGTTGTAGAAAAGGCTCAGACTCACGACAGCATGACCATCGCAGAAGACAAAAGGCAGGTTGGCCTGCGAGACTGTTTCTGCAGAACTGACCAGATGCAGGATATTTGCTTGTCCATCCTGATAGGCGGGGACGTTGCCCATCTGAATAGTGTAAAGCATCGGCGAGCGGTTGCAGAAATAAAAGGGCACGTATTCCGCCAGCACGCCTCCAGGCGAAATGGGGATTTGCTTGCGTGTCCGGCGGTTCTTGATCTCGGTGTAAGCGATTTCAACTGGCTGGATGTTACGCCTGATCGATTCAGAATCACACCAGAGCCCATTTTCGTTGATGATATTAATCAGGTTGCGGATGTGCGTGATGTGATAAATGGCAGTCATGCTATGCCTCTACGAACCATAAAGCCTCGATACCATCTCACCCAGTTGATCCTCCCACTCGCGTACTTATTCTTTGACAGACTCAGGAAGGGGATAACCGTGTTTCTCGTGTTCAGCCAGAATTTTATCGACAAGGTCAACGAATCCTTGTTGTGCATACACAATTCAAGCAAAACCCTTTCAGCCAAATTTCCTCTCGCTTTTCCCTACCACCTGATCCGGCCCGCCAGAAAAGAATAACCTGTTTCACTGCGCAGGAAGAAAGCAATCACCAGAATTCACAGAACCCATGAAAACTTAACCTGCTCTGGTTTTTTTCGTGTATTTGGTGTGGTTCGTGGTAAAAGGCATAAGCTCATCCGCCCATCGGAACCATCACTTCTTCCTGATACATATTAAATTTGCGGGTTTTATT
>CAZLJB010000656.1:0-2394 GCA_964559195.1 uncultured Anaerolinea sp.
GATGTGGAAAGAAATCAGCGTTTCAGGCGGAGAATTGTTCAAGTGGAGTGAAGAATCGACCTATATTCATCACCCGCCTTACTTCCAGAGCCTGACCCTGGAAGTCCCCGCCCTGACTGATATCCGGCAGGCGCGCGTCCTGGGCATTTTTGGCGATTCGATCACCACCGACCATATCTCCCCGGCTGGCAATATCGCCGCCGACAGCCCGGCCGGCCGCTTCCTGCAGGAGCGCGGTGTCCAGCCCAAGGATTTCAACCAGTATGGCGCGCGGCGCGGCAACGATCTGGTCATGGCGCGCGGCACCTTCGCAAACATCCGCCTCAAGAACAACCTGGTGTCGCCCAAGGAAGGCAACCTGACCCGCTACTTTGGCAAGGACGAAAACGGCCAGGAAATGTCAATCTTCGATGCCGCCATGGCCTACAAGCAAGCCGGTATCGCCTCCATCGTGCTGGCTGGCAAGGAATACGGCACCGGCTCCAGCCGTGACTGGGCTGCCAAAGGCCCCATGCTGCAGGGAGTTCGGGCCGTCATCGCCGAATCCTTTGAACGCATCCACCGCTCCAACCTGGTCGGCATGGGCGTGCTGCCGCTGCGCTTTATGGACGGCCAGAATGTCGAATCACTGGGCCTGAACGGCAGCGAAACCTTCGACATCGAAGGCCTGAGCGACGACATGGCCCCACAGAGCCTCGTGACCGTCAAGGCTAAAAAAGCCGATGGGCAGGTAGTTGAGTTCAAAGCCAAAGCCCTCTTGAACACCTCCGTCGAAGTAAATTACTTCCGCAACGGTGGCATCCTGCACACCGTCCTGCGCAACCTGGTGCGATAACCCCCAGCTAAGCGCGAAAATTCCCCTGACCCGGCCGGAAGACACGGGGGTTCCGGCCGGGTCAGGAAACCCTTTGGGTTTCCTGACCATCCGGAGCAGCAATTATGCTTGTTGACGACAATCGAAAACGCGTTGACCTTCAAGCCCGCCAGGAACTCAAAGATGACTGGGCGAATAAAGTTCAGTGTCCTGTCTGTGCCGCACCCACCCTCAAAGTCATTCACACCCAGGCTGTCCCAGATTATTTCCTGTGCTCGCAATGCGAATTGTCTTTTGAAGTCGAAAAAAACAGCGGTCTGATTCGCATCAAAGTTACCTCAGAACAGTTGATGTTCGTTGAAGAAGACCTGCGCTACAACTGGATTGACCCATCCATATTACCAAAACTCATTGAAAAACGCAGCCAGATCATGCAGCAGAAGATTCGCAGCGTCAGCCCCCAGCCACTCACCGATCAAGAAGTCTGGCACCGCATGCTGGGTCTCCATCGTCTGGGAAACCAACCCAAAGTCATTGAATTAACGCTGATCCAGGCCGGCGCCACCCCGCAACAAACCCAAAACGCCGCGCTTAAACTGAAAAACTTATCTTCACTGGAAGTAAAACAACAAAACTTGCGATTGTGGATCATTGCAAGTGTCACAATCGTTCTGCTCCTGACCATGTTCGCCGCCAGTTGGGTCTTCGTTAACAGCCAGATCAACGCCACATTGTCTCAAAATTACAGGCAGCCCGTCGCTTCCAACCCGGCCCAAACCCCGCTCCAGCTCATCAACAGCCTGCCGGAGAGCCTGAAACCCGAATTTCTAAAAGGGCCCACGCCTTACGTTGAAAATATTGGTCCTCAACCCGCCGACTGCCCCGCGCAAGCCCAGGATGCAGCCGCTCTTTTTGGCGGCATTGCCAATACCTGGAAACGCGGCAGCCAGCCACGCTCATGGCAGATGATCAACGCTGTCGGCAAACCGGTTACCATTTCCATCCCGGCCGGCATGTATGCCGGCTTTATCAACAACCGCACCTTTTTATTTACAGCCGCGGATGGCCCTGCCACCATCTACAACGTCAACTTCCTGGTGATTTCATGCGATTAATCGCCAGGCCAAACTGACACCCATACAGCAGTTCAAAAGATGAGACCGGAAGTCGATCGGTCTCATCTGCTTTTAACCTTCATGACCATTCTTTGTCCGAAACATGTCCAGAAACCCGTTGAGAACAACCTGCGCCCGGGGTAGACTAATACAACCTGATGTGCTTGTATGTTGCCGCTATTTGGTAATTTCATAGAAGCCACTTTCAGCCACCCATGGGGAAAGCTCTTTCTCCACATAATTTTCAATTGATCTTAAGGAGGTCAAGATGAAGAAGTATGGTTTACCTTTATTCTCACTGTTAATCGCTGTTTCAATGCTGTTGGCAGCCTGTGCTCCGGCCGCTCCAGCCGCTCCGGCCGCTACCAGCGCACCGGCCGCCCCCGCCAGCACCCTGGCCGTCGGCATCGTTCTTCCTACCAAGGATGAACCCCGCTGGATCCAGGACGAAACCCGCTTCAAGGA
>CAZLJB010000657.1:0-2384 GCA_964559195.1 uncultured Anaerolinea sp.
GCTTCAGGTGACTGGAGTTCAGACGTGTGCTCTTCCGATCTACCCTGAAGAAATCGTCGCCTCGGTAAAACAGACTGGCTTACTTGAGTTTGTTGATTTTGGTGATAAACCGCTTGCCGATGGAACCACGATCAAAACCGATCAGGGCAACCCTGGCACTGCAACTCCCGCCACAGACACTAAAACTGCAGCGAAAGACCGGGTTTATCACACAGTCATGACAGGCACATCCCTGCAAACCGTGAATGTCCAGCCATCATCGCAAGGAGGCTACGAAATCGCCTTCTCGTTAAAATCTGACAGCAGGAAGTTGTTCAGTGATTACACTCGCGATAATGTCAATAAATTTCTGGCCATCGTATTGGATAAAGCTGTCATATCGGCTCCACGCATAAATTCCCAAATCAGCGATGGTTCGGGAGTGATCACGGGCAGTTATACCCAGGCGAGCGCCAATACCTTCGCTGTCCAGCTGCGCTACGGCTCGCTGCCCGTTCCAGTGCAAATTGCAGAAAGCCGGACAGTTGGCGCCACGTTGGGTGCCGAATCTGTTCGAAAAAGCCTGCTGGCGGGTGCCATTGGCCTGGGTGTTGTAATCTTGTTCATGCTGCTGTACTATCGCGTCCCAGGCCTTATCGCTGATCTGGCTCTCGTGACCTATGCTCTGCTTTCACTGGCACTCTTCCGCTTAATCCCGGTTGTGCTTACCCTGCCAGGTATTGCCGGATTTATCTTGAGTATAGGCATGGCAGTAGATGCCAACATATTGATCTTTGAACGATTAAAAGAAGAACTACGTTCCGGGAAAACCCTGCGCCAGGCCATTGACCTGGGCTGGTCACGCGCCTGGCCATCCATCCGCGACTCAAACTCGTCAACACTGATCACCTGTGCCATTCTGTACATTTTCGGCAACACATTTGGCGCCAGTATGGTTAAAGGTTTCTCAGTGACATTGGCTCTCGGCGTGATTGTCAGCTTGTTTACAGCAATCATTGTTACCCGCACCTACTTGCATACTGTGATGGACAATATCAAACTTGTCGATCACCCGCGCTGGTTTGGGCTGTAGGAGGCAGGTCATGAATATTATTAAGAATCGCTACCTGTATTTTGCCATTTCCTTGCTGATCATCATCCCAGGTTTGATTTTTCTGGGCATCCATTGGGCTCAAAATCCAGCCGAAGGTCCATTAGCTCTGGGCATTGACTTCACTGGCGGTTCCCTGCTTGAAGTACAGTTCGCATCGGGTACTCAGCCTGCATCTGAAGATGTCAAGGCAGTTTACAGTGATTTTGCCACCAGTGCTTTTCAAATTAAAGACCCGGTAGTCCAACCACTTGGCACAGATGCAGTCTCTATCCGTTCCAAAGCGATGGATGATGCCACCAAGGGTCTGATTGTGGCAGAGATGGAAAAACGATTTGGCAGTAAAGTGACAGTCTTGAACTTCACATCCGTCAGCCCAGCAGTCGGTCAGGAAGTGGCGCGTGCTGCCGCAGGCGCGGTTGGGTTGGCTGCCCTTGCCATTCTGGCTTATATCTGGTTTGCATTCCGAAGCATCCAGCATGCTTTCCGCTATGGTACCGCCGCTGTTATTGCGATGCTCCATGACGTTCTGGTTGTGCTCGGTGTCGAAGCCATCCTGTGTTATGCCCTCGGTTGGCAGGCTGACTCCTTGTTCCTGACGGCCCTGTTAACCGTGATCGGCTTTTCGGTTCATGATACCATTGTGGTGTTTGATCGCATCCGTGAAAATCTTGGAATATACAGGCGTGTTGATTTTGAAACTGTCGTTAATCATTCGGTCGTTCAAACACTTGACCGTTCAATCAATACCCAGCTAACCGTTATGTTTACCCTGTTAGCCCTGGCACTCTTCGGCGGAGATAGCATCCGTCATTTTGTGATCATCCTGCTCGTTGGTGTCTTCAGCGGTACCTATTCTTCGATTTTCAATGCATCTCCAATCCTGGTGGTTTGGGAAAATCGCGAATGGAATAATTGGTTCAAGAAAAGCAGCAAGAGTGAAGCGGCTGCCTGATTGGTATAAATAAATTAAAAAAAAAACGCGCGCCGATAAAATGGCGCGCGTTTTTTTATTCTAATCTAAATCATCGGCCCCCAATTAAAAGATGTTTTTTTGGGAGATTTCACGGGAAAATCACCCGTGAAATCTCCACCTGCAGCGAAAACCAGCGATCTTTGCTCGCCCAGGCGGCAAAATCAAAACCGGGTAGTGGTGAGTAGAACTTATCTTCCACAAAAAGAAATCGCCCAATTAAGGGCGATTTCAATGGCTGGGGGCAATGGATTCGAACCACTACTGGATGCTCCAGAGGCATCTGTCCTGCCATTAGACGAGCCCCCAATTAGTCGAGCG
>CAZLJB010000658.1:0-2383 GCA_964559195.1 uncultured Anaerolinea sp.
GAGATAGCTTCAGGTGACTGGAGTTCAGACGTGTGCTCTTCCGATCTTGGGACGATTGGTTTACTGGCCCTGGAAGCGGAAGCTGAAATCGCTTCGCCCCAGGCCCGCCGCCGGGTGCCGCTGCAAGAAATCTTTGCCGGACCAGGAAAATCCACGCTCGGGCCTGCTGAAATTCTGGTTGGTTTTTACCTGCCGCTCAAAAAAGCCCATCAAGGTTCGGCATTTTACCGGGTCATGCGCGCCCAGGGTATCGCCCTGCCGATCCTCAACCTGGCGGCCTGGTTGGAACGTGACGGAAATGGTATTACCGAAGCACGTATTTCGGTTGGCCCGGCTGGCCCCACGCCTTTCCGTGCCCTGAAAACAGAAGCCGGCTTAAAAGGCAGGCACTTCTCTCCCGAAACCATTGCCCAGGCCCAGGAAACTTTGCTTGCCGAAGCGGTCTTCCGCACCAGCCCGGCCCGCGCCACCGCAGAATATCGTCGCGAACTGGTGGTTGTCCTGCTCAAAAACGCTCTCACCACAGCTTTTCAACGGGCTGCGTAGATTTTCTAAAATTATTCCGGTGCTCCCATGAAAAAAACTCAACTCTCCTTATCCGTAAACGGCCAATCCTATACGCTCGACCCTATTCCGGGTGAAACCCTGGCAGATTTATTACGCAAACGGCTAAAACTGACCGGTACCAAGATAGGCTGTAATGAAGCCGAATGTGGCGCCTGTACCGTTATACTGGACGGCGAACCGGTTCTTTCCTGTTCGTATCCAGCAGAACGCGCCGATGGAAAAAATATCACTACCATCGAAGGCCTGGCCAAACAAACGGATGGCAAGCTCAGCCTTCATCCACTCCAGGAGGCCTTCGTGAAGCATGGCGCCGTGCAGTGCGGCTTCTGCATCCCTGGCCAAATCATGACATCCTACGCGCTCCTGCAGCACAAAAAACAACCCACCTCGCAGGAAATCCGGCATGCACTCAAGGATACCCTTTGTCGCTGCGCGGGCTACCCCACCATCGAAAATTCCATCCTGGCTGCAGCCAGATCCCTTCAAACTGGGCAGCCCGTGGCAGACCCCCAGGTTGCCCCTTCTTCAGTCGATAGCCAGGTGATCGGTAAAATACAGACTCGCCCGGACGCAATTGAAAAAGTGACCGGCGCCGCCATCTTCACGGATGACCTGACTTTTGATAATATGCTGTTTGCCACGGTCCATCGCGCCGGGGTGCCGCATGCCATCGTGCGGTCGATCGACATTGAAAAAGCGCGCCAGGTAGTGGGTGTGGTCTCGGTACTCACCTCCCGGGATATTCCTGGTGAGCACAATCACGGGCTGGTGATTTACGATTGGCCCATCCTGGTTGGGATCGGCGAACGGGTGCGCTATGTTGGCGATGCAATTGCGATCGTAGCAGCCGAAACCCAGGAAATCGCGGATTCAGCCGCGGCGCTTGTACAGGTCGAATACGATCTGCAACCCGTCATCACCAGCGCCGTGCAGGCCCGCCAGGATGATTCGCCAGTTCTACACGCCAACGGCAACCTGCTCAAACACATCAAGGTCCGCAAGGGTGACCCCGCCCAGGGCTTTGAACAATCAGATATCGTACTGGAACATGTCTTCCACACACCCAGCACGGACCACCTCTTCATGGAACCAGAGTGCAGCACCGCGGTACCGCTGCCCAACGGCCGCATGCAAGTTTATGTGGGCTCTCAAATTCCCTACCAGGACCGCACCCAGGTAGCCCGGGCCCTGGGCTGGGAAGAAGAGCGTGTCCACATCGTCGGACAATTGATGGGCGGTGGTTTTGGCGGCAAGGAAGATATCGCCGGACAAATCCATGCCGCCTTACTGGCCAATGTCACTGGCCGTCCAGTCAAACTGCTTTTCGACCGGCACGAAAGCCTGATCGTACACCCCAAGCGCCATGCCACCCAGATCCGCGTTAAACTGGGTGCCAAAAAAGATGGCACCCTGCTGGCGGCGCAAACTGAACTTTATGGCGACACCGGTGCTTATGCTTCTCTGGGTGAAAAAGTGCTAACCCGTGCCACAACCCACTCAGCCGGACCTTATACCATCCAGCACGTCCACGCGGATTGCTACGCCATGTACACCAACAACCCGCCGGCTGGCGCCTTTAGAGGTTTTGGTGTGTTGCAATCGGCTTTTGCGTTTGAAACCATGATGGACATGCTGGCTGAAAAACTCGGGCTGGATCGGGTGGAATTGCGCCGTAAAAACGCCCTGCGTGTCGGCGCCGAAACCAGCACCGGTCAGGTCATGCGTGAAAGCGCCGGGCTGGTCGAGTGCATTGACAAAGTTTCAGCCGAAATGAGCCGGGTATCCGGTTTATCGGGCGAAGCCATCTTTAAAGCCC
>CAZLJB010000659.1:0-2381 GCA_964559195.1 uncultured Anaerolinea sp.
GCCGCGTCGCGAAAAGCACGCTCCTCGCAATGACAATAGGCGGGCAAAGCATGCCGCCAGTAAGTGACTCTGGACGATGTCGCAATGACAATAGGCGGCAAAATACGCATCCTAATGACAGGCTGGTGGCCGAGGGCAGACCTCCTAATGACAGGCTGGCGGCAGATGGCGGACCTGCCGGACTCTCCTCGCCGACGGCGAACACAGACGATGGGACGATAGCCAGGTGACAGTCACCTTTAAGGTGACTGTCACCTGCACTTATCGCCTCCGCCAGGAGTCCCCTCGCCGGCCAGCAGATTGCCGCGGCAAAGTACGCCGCCTCCTAATGAAATAATTGTCATCTCCTCATCGAGTACCGCCCCCGGCGGTACGTACAAATCTCGCAATGAAAATAGAAGGGCAATCTCCTCCTCCAAATGACAAAAACAACAAAGGCCCTTTTTCGTGTATTTCGTGTGGTTCGTGGTTAAGATGCCCGGTTTTATCAACCCCTCCAATCCCAGCCCACGCCACCCCAAACCGGCGCTTTTTATTAAAAATATCCCTTCCAGACTTGTCCATTTGCCATCCATCTGGTAAAGTTGTCCCGCGGGAAAAACACACCACCGCCCCGCCTGATCATCGACATGGACATCCAACCCGCTAACCTGTTTGACATCAACTCACTGCGCCACCTTGAAAAGGTATGCTTTCCGCAAGACGCCTGGCCCCTGCTGGATCTGGTCAGCGTGCTCAGCTCTTCAGGCGTCATACGCCTCAAAGCCGTCGAAAATGGCCAGATGATCGGCTTCATAGCCGGCGACCCGCGTCCGAGCGAAGGCATTTCATGGATCGCCACCATCTGCGTCCTGCCCGAACAGCGCGGCAAAGGCATTGGGCGCGCCCTGCTGGAATCCTGCGAAAACCAGCTGCCTACCGATATCATCCACCTGTGCGTCCGCATCGGCAACGAAGAAGCCATACGCATGTATAAGAAAGCCGGATATAATCACATTGACCGTTGGGTCAAATACTATAACGACGGCGAAGATGGTCTTGTTATGGAAAAACTGAAGGGAATCGGGGCAAAATCAGCCTTATAATCACAGCATGATCTTACCACTCTCACCACCCATCCTGGTCAATACACACTCTGCCCTCAAACAGATGGCAGAACTACTTTCACGCGAAACACGCCTGGCCGTTGACACCGAAGCCAATTCACTGCATGCCTACCAGGAACGCGTCTGCCTGATCCAGTTCTCCACCCCGTTGGTAGACTACCTGGTAGACCCGCTGGCCCTGGACGACCTGACCTACCTGGCCCCGCTCTTCCACGACCCTCACATCGAAATCATCTTTCACGCCGCCGAATACGATGTGCTCGGCCTGCAGCGTGATTTCGACTTCAGCTTTAACAGCATCTTCGATACCATGCTGGCCGCCCGCACCCTGGGCTACAAACAGGTCGGTCTGGCCAGCCTGCTCTCAGACAAATTCGGCATCGACGTGGACAAACACAACCAGAAAGCCGATTGGGGCCAGCGCCCGCTGACCGCCTCCCTGATCGACTACGCCCGCCTGGACACCCACTACCTGATCGCCCTGCGCGACATTCTCGAAGCCGAACTGCGCGAAAAAGGCCGCTGGGATCTGGCCAGCGAAGACTTCCAACGCAGCTGTTTTGTACATACCGGCACCAATCACCGCCCTGTCCGTGCCGGTTGGGAGCGCATCGAGGGACGTCAGGAGCTCAGCATCCGCCAGCAAACCATCCTTAAAGAACTTTGTCTCAGCCGCGAAAAAGTCGCCGCCCGCCTCAACCGACCACTCTTCAAAGTCATCGATGACCGGCTCCTGCTCAGGCTGGCCCAGGCCGAACCCCGCAGCATGGATCAACTTGTCAGCGCCGGGCTCTCTGAACGCCAGCTCCAACGCTTTGGCCGCCCGATGCTGGAAGCGATCGAACGCGGACAAACCGCCCCGCTGACCCACGCCACCGAGGTGGAAAGAACCCCTGAAGCCGTGCTCAACCGCCTGCAGCGCCTGAAAGCCTGGCGCAAGAAGAAAGCCGAAGAGATGGGCGTCGAATCGGATGTGATCTTGCCACGCGTTTACATGAGCGCCCTGGCCGAGCAAAACCCGCGCAACCCAGAAGATCTGGAAAAAACCCTCTCAGGCAGCCCCTGGCGCCTGGAACACTTTGGCCCGGAAATCATGAACACGCTTGGCATCAAAGCAGTCCTGGCCTGACCCAGGCCATTGGTCCACCAGCAAAAGAGCACGCAGCGCGTGCTCTTGCTGTTTTAAACAGTGCGCCTTCATCTATAAAGGATTATTTCGTCCCGCGGGTTTGGAGGCAGGGAGCGTGGTTGGTCTGATCCCGCGGGGCGGAAAAT
>CAZLJB010000660.1:0-2381 GCA_964559195.1 uncultured Anaerolinea sp.
ATCTCCACGGCTCTGAACACTCTTTCCCTACACGACGCTCTTCCGATCTCCCTTCTTCTATGACGGCACCCAACCGATCACCTATGAAGGCCGTCAGGTCGCCATTCCTGGCAAGGAACTGGGCCGCGACAACTTCACCAAGATCCCGAACGGCCTGCCTGGCGTCCAGGATCGCCTGCCCATCCTGTGGACGTATGGCGTGCGGGCCGGCAAACTCAGCGCCAACCAGTTCGTCGCGCTCACCAGCACCAACCCGGCCAAAATCTTTGGTCTCTACCCGCGTAAAGGCGCGCTCATCCCCGGCGCCGATGCAGATATCGTCATCTGGGATCCGGAGAAACATGTCAAATACGGCCTGGCGCACAGCCACCAGCGCACAGACTACAACCTGTACGAAGGCTGGGAATTGGTCGGCTACCCTGAGAAAGTATTCTTACGGGGAAAATTAATCGTGGATGGAGAAAAATGGCTTGGCAAAGCCGGGGATGGGCAATTCTTGAAACGCGGCGAAGGCGAAATACTCTAAGCCGGCCGGCGCTTTTTCACGAAATCAGAAGCAGAAATAGCAGCCTTTTCGTCTCGCATTCTCTCGGGAATGCGAGACGTGTTTAACCTGCCAGCGCCAACAACAGCGCCGGGGTCATTAACCACTCCAGCCGGGCACAGCGAGCATAGCTTAGTTTTTCAACTGACAATTTGCAAATTCCGGCTTTTTTCATCTGGATCTGAAGGCTGGCATCCCCCGCCACCAACACCCCAATCAACTGGCTCAGACCGGGTTCATGTCCCACCAGCATCAGGTTCTCAATTGGCGGCAAGGCGTTTATCTCATCGATCAACTGATCCCCATAACCCAGCGGAGCCAGGTTTTCACTCTCCACCACGCAATTTGGTTTAATATTTAGCGTTTTGGCCACCAGCTCCGCAGTCTGGCGCGCCCGCAGATATGGACTGGTCAGGATCAAATCGACCAGCAGTTCAGATTTTTTCAGGGTTGAGGTAATTTTTTCAAGCTTACTGCGCCCTTTTTCTGTCAGGGGGCGCAGGCTGTCGAGGCAGCTTCCATCCGGCTCAGCGGCAATGGCGTGACGCATTAAATACAGGTTCACATTGACCCCTTTTCCTCGAACTGCCATGGGAAGGCTTGCTCGGGCTCTGAGCGCCAGAATGTCACAAACTCATTCATATTTTCAACATAAGCATTGATCAATTCGTCATGGCGCTGCATGTAGAAACGCCTGATCGGTTCCGAATCCTGGGTCTTGTGCTTCTTGAAAAAATCTTCCAGGTTTTGCATAAATACTTCCACATCCTGAATATCGCCCATCCCTGCCTGGTAGTGATGCATGCGTTTGAACTGCTCATCCGGCAGCCCTGGTAACAGGGGAGAAATTATTTCAATCATATATCGAAACTTCTTGAAAGCCACCCGCACCCGGTGAATACTGGCCGGTCGGGTTGTATCGACTCTTTTTGAACGCCTGGAAACTGTTGAAAAAGAATCATCCACACACGCCAGCAATTGCGACAATAAATCATGGCTAAAAACCGGATTGGACAAATTGGCTTGAAAGGACTCGACCCGCCCTGAAAACGTACCTGATTTGAAATCCCCTACATCTTCCTGCGCCCTGGTCAGCAGACGTTTTTCTCGTTTTATTAGGAATTTTTGGAAAGGAGCAAGATCTGGCAGGTTCTCAAGCATCTCTGAAATTTCAGCCAACATAACCTGTGTATCACGTAAATCGTCCAGGCTGTCCAGTTGATTTTTTAATAATCGACGTAATTTTTGCAGGTTGGGGTCTGGCTGGACCGTGCGCAGCAGTTCAACGATCGCCAAAAACCGGCGTGTGGCCACCCGCAAATCGTGGACTGCTTCCTCAGAAAATTCAGCCTTACATCGTTTGTGCTCGGCCTGATATTTTTCAAAGCGCTGGCCAAGCGCGTTCATTAAAAGATCCTGGGCAGTCATATTTTAGAGTACCTCCAATTTCACACCAAAAACATCCTCAAAAAGGATTTTTCGCTTTTCAAGGGTCCATTTTTCAAGCATTGATTCCCCGTCACCGAACAATTTCAACTGCCAGACTCCACCGATTCGGGTTTGACCCGCTTCCGTTCCAGCATTTTGTTCAAGTGAGATATCACGCACCCGGGCGGTATGACTGGTATCCAGCCCATCCGCCAGGCGTAGGATGGCGCATAGCTTGATGACTGTGATGCGTTCTTTTTGGGCCAGCAGTTTAAAGTTTTCATCGGCGGTAGTCGGGAAAGCCTTACGATGATATCGCACAATGTTCGCAACCACCGCCTGTTCAAGCGCAGACAGGCCAATCAACGTATGGTGACACAAAAGATAATAACCGTGTTTATCATGATCC
>CAZLJB010000661.1:0-2375 GCA_964559195.1 uncultured Anaerolinea sp.
TGGCGAGCTATCAAACTGATCTTTATGTCTGCCTGATTTGCGGCTATACGGCCTTGTTTGCCCGCCCTACTGTTTACAAGGGAAAACATCAGGAACTTATATTTTTGCAAAAAGCGGCGGGATGGAAAAAAGTAGCATGACCCATGCTTGTTAATAAACAATTTTGTGGTGCTTTAAATAAAACTCATTTTCCAAAGCCAACAATCCGCGACTCTTAGCTGTCGCGAGCTTCGGTTCAAACACGCAAGCCTGCATAATTTGAAGCATTGTACTTTCCCATAGTGTTGCCCATGCCGGTTCTAATCTAAAACCCCAATATTTTGTGCGGATTGCCCTGGCTTATATGCATGCATTGCCCTCGAACTGGCCAACATCTTAGCTTCTTACCCTTGCCAGTCGTGAAATGACCCTGCAGATCAAGGTCCTGTACGCTATTTGGTGTCATTAAATGGTCTCGGCAATCTGGCGCGTTAAGTGGAAAAAGTGAAGCTGCCCGCCTGTATTAGTTGAGATTGTCACGACAGATTTGCCAGCCGTCTCAGTTGGTCGTGGTTTCGGCAAGCACGCCCTCGCCAATTCGATGGATTAATTTTTTCGTCCGCTAGGATGGCATAGCATACAATCGCTAAAATTGGTAACTCCTCTATTCAGATGCTTACTGGTCTCATCATTCTGGTTATGACAGGTGAAGCAGGTCCAAATACCCAGGGCAGATGGATGGCAATTTCTACAAGTATTGTTACCTCCACCATGATCCATGGGGAAAGTATGCAAACCGGTAAAAGCTGCCGGCAGCCAGGCAGAAGTTGTATGGCAGGTAGAACACGCTTGCCCAGGAAAGATACCAGCATGATAAACCGGGTCAGCGTGACAGCTGGAACATGCCTGTGGGGTTCCGGAAAAAATATTATTGATATGACAATTCGTGCACAGCACGCTAACATGGGCGCCTGTTAATTTAAAGGCCGAGAGATTATGGTCAAAACTTGCCCCTAACCAGGTCTGGGATGTATGACAGGAACTGCAATCCTGGCCCAACCTTCCAGCGTGGTTATCGTCTTTTTGATGACAACCGTAACAAGTGGTTGGGGTGCCCTTGAAAACATTATTAGCGTGGCATTTGGCGCAAGCCACGTTTGTATGAGCCCCAGTCAACGGGAATGCAGCCAGATTATGGTCAAAGCTTGCCCCAGACCAGGTCTGAGGTGTATGGCAGGAACTGCAATCCTGGCCTAAACTACCCTGATGTATATCGTCTTGTTGGTGACAAGCTATGCAGGCTGATTGGGTACCTTTGAATATGTTGTTAACATGGCATTTGGCACAGGCTACACTGGCATGGGCACCTACCAATTTGAAAAAAGATAAATTATGGTTAAACGTAGCAGGTCTCCAGGCCTGTGTGGTGTGGCAAGCATTGCAATTCTGACCGAACCTTCCAGCATGGTTATCATCCTTTTGATGACAGGCATAGCAGTTGGATGGGGTGCCAGAAAAGACATTGTTAATGTGACATTTTTCGCATAAAACATTGGCATGCGCACCAGAAAGGATAAATGATGAGAGCTTGTGGTCAAAAGTTGAAGGTTTCCAGGCCTGGGTGGTATGACAGCCATCGCAATTTTGCCCTAAACTAGCCTTGTGAATATCATCCTTTTGATGACAACCATAACAGGTGGATTGGGTACCCTTGAAAACGCCGTTGACATGGCAATTTGCGCAGGGAACGGTCGCATGTGCCCCGATTAACTTAAACGCCGAAAGATTGTGATCATAGTTGGATGGTTTCCAGGCTGATGGAGTATGGCAGGCTTCACACTCGGCGCCTAATTGTCCTTTATGAACATCGTCCTTCTGATGACAGCTGCTGCAATTGGTCGGTATTGATTTGAAATCAGACGTGCTGTGTGCATTCAGATGACAACTCTCGCATTGCACTCCGCCATGCTTCCCTTCCAATTTGAAAGAAACCTGCCCGTGATCAAAATTCTTGCTGAGAGTTTCCACCCCATCATGACATCCGAGACAGTCAGTTCCATAAGCCTCGATGTGCGGGTTTAAAAAAGTGCTATCAATTTGCTGGTGACAGGTATTGCAAACAGCTGGGTCAAACTGGGTAATATCCCTTCCATGACAATCTGAACAAGCAAAAGCCCGCCCATCGCTTTGCAAGCTGTGCGAAGCCAGCGAGTAACCGGTTGCATTGTGAGGAAAACTTCCGATCTTTAACAAAGTGAGCAGCGCAGTACTGCCCTGATGCTCCGGGTGGCAGTCACGACACTTCATAACATTAACATTCATCATTGTGCCGTGCTCAGAAGTTGGATCAGATCGGAAGAGCGTCGTGTAGGGAAAGAGTGTTCAGAGCCGTGTGG
>CAZLJB010000662.1:0-2372 GCA_964559195.1 uncultured Anaerolinea sp.
AAACAATCGAAAGCGACCTCGTGTGGCGAAGCGGTTATTGCGATGGCTTATAATTGTACATTGGAATCGCTCTTATCATTATTAGCATTGTCTGGTACCTGGTACATATGGGAATATATAACCAGTATCTCAGAAAGCACCGGCCAGAAATCCTGGATGGTAGCCTAACAAAACGAACTCCACACAAAAAAGATGGCAAAGTAACTGTTATTGTCACAACTGGACAAACCCCTGCCTGGATTATGCTCTTTGGATTACCTCCGGTGCCGCTGTTTCTCATTGGCATCCTGCTTACAGTTGTGGCGCTAATCGTTAATGCTTTTAAGTGAAATTAACCTATAGGGCAAAAACACGCCTAACTTGGTGTGACGATGTGGCAAATCGTCGCCAAACGAGTTCAGCTCTGGTAAAGGTCGAGCGGCCGCGCGTAGCGAGCAGGCAACCAATCCAACTTGGTGACTGGCATCTCCAGAAAACTGATCAGTCTTTTGCGATGGCAGCAGGAGTACCGAGACAGGCATCTTTGTTGTCTTTCTGTTTGCGCCACGCGGCTCGGAATGTTGGTCTTTATCCACATCATCACACAACAAGTTGCCTGGTACTACAAACCAGCAAAATGAAGAAAATAATGCCCCGCATTCGCTGTCATACCATAGATTGCGTATTCAACGATGACGGCTACTGTTCCGCGGCTGCTGCTTATTTTCTAAAAACAAATTTTAGATTTGGAATTGCTGTGCCCAAAGCTGTGGGGTTGATGTGATACAGCGAAAGCGGTATCATTGACCTGTAGGACGAAAGCTTGTCAAAGTTTTTCGAATTTTGCCGTGCAGGAATCAAACTATGGACTCGCTGAAAGATTCGTATAAAGAACCAATCTTGCCGAATAAAGGCGCCGCAGGGATAAAACTGGGCATCACAACTTCCGTGATCAAAAATCTCTGGGGCGAACCGCCAAAAATTGAAAAAATCTCGCCTGACCTGGTTCATTGGGAATATCAGGATATAGGATTATGGTTCAAGTCCGGCAAACTTGACCAAATCGGTCTTCAAGGATCCTATCAGGGCAAGACCAAGAATAATCTTGGGCTTGGCTCTACCCGATATGAAGTTGAAGAAGCTTATGGCCCGCTGTCATGGGATGGCACCTGGTTGGTTGAAGTTCCACCTTTTGGGATCGGCTTTGAATTTAGTTCTCCACATTTTGGAGAACCACAAGTAACAGGTATTTTCATTTTTCGAGAGTAGCGGCTTTGAAAACCATCCAGTTTCGCCATTTATGCGATTGGACGGAACAAAAAACCAGTTGATCGTGGTCGACGGAACGGGAAACTGCTCCCACCAACCACAACCTAAAAAATAGCAGACCAGGAACAGAGCATGGATTATTCAAAAATCATTGAGGCTTTGAAACAGGCCACGTTATTTGATCTGCACAGATTGAGTGTTGCAATCGACCACCAATTGGAAAATCCACAACGGGTGGCCGAGATCAAAAAACGTTTGAAACCTGGTCAATTAATTCGCTATTTCGATTCTACGGCGAACCGATTGATCGAAGCTAACGTAATTGAACTCAGGCGGACGCAATTGTTGGTAGAAAATACGCACGACCGGCAACGCTGGGTCATCCCTTTTTATTGGGTCAATCTGGATGAAGTCAACACTGACATAAGCGTTTCGCCAAAAACGGGGTTGGATAAAAGTCAACTCAGCGTTGGTGATATAGTCGGTTTCCCGGATCGGCAGAATAATGACATGCATGGTGAAGTCATTCGCTTAAATCAGAAAACCGCCACAATCAGGGTCAACGCGAATACGGAATGGCGAGTTGGATACCAATGGTTGTACTTGGTAATTGACGGAAAGCCTGGGTTTCCGCATCGAATAATAGGTCAGATTGTGGATGTAAAATAAAAAAGTAGGGCAGGTCATCAAAAGAACCGGGTAACCGCCTGTGCGCCCTGAGCATGCCCTGGGCGCCACGTCTAGCGAGCAGGCAGGTTGACCTGGCCCACCTGGATGTGCATTTCAATGTGATCATTTTTTCGGGCCTTGTTCAGAAAACTATTCCAATTGAGCTGGACGTGGCTGCCCAGAAACTCGGCAGCCGAGTGGAATGGCAGTGAGCTAAAGACAAAGGTTTTGACTCAGTGCGCCAGGAATTGCCATTTCGCCCGATGGACAGTCGATGGCCTTTATTGCTCATGTGCCTGGCCGAATAGCCCCCGGTCTCTATTTTTCACGATTGGATGGCTCGCATCCGCGCCTGTTGGTACAATGGGCTTACTGCATCAGTTACAAGTTAAGGTTTTTTTGAGCCCGTCAAGAGCCAACTTCATCAATTTTTACTAGCTGTGATGCCATGCTGC
>CAZLJB010000663.1:0-2366 GCA_964559195.1 uncultured Anaerolinea sp.
GAGATAGCTTCAGGTGACTGGAGTTCAGACGTGTGCTCTTCCGATCTCCCAATGAGGGCGGCGGAGTGTTTATTCCGAACAAATAAGCGATGTGAGTCAGTAGAAAAGCACCCAGCCCAAAGACAAACCAGCGCCTTTCATTCGAAAACATCAAAACTAAATCCCCGGCCAGGGAGAATAATAGCCCAAATTCAAACCAAAGCAAGGCTCCTGTCGGACCACCTTGCAAAACAAGCCAGCCCAATAATAAGGCAACCACGCCAGGTTTAAAGAAATATTCCAGTTTTCGCCAGCCCTTGAAAATGGCAATCCATTCAAAAATGGCGACCAGGCAGGCGAGCACAAAAAGGATGTATTGATTCATGTGAGCAAATCAGCCAGAGGGGTAATAGTTTTTTTGTGGAAAGAACCCAAACCGGCATTTTATTGACCCGTAAGCGGTGATCTGGGCGTCAAACAACAAACAGCTGGAAGGGTCGGGAAATACCGGGGTTTATTTTTTCTTTTTGGGCTCGATTTTATATCCAAAACGGCGAAGGGCCGATTCATCATCGCGCCAGTCTTTTTCAACCTTGACACGCAATTCCAGGAAGACTTTGCGCCCGCTCATGGATTCAATCTCCTGACGGGCTGTGATGCCAATCTTCTTTAACATGCTGCCAGCCTCACCGATCATGATGCCCTTTTGCGAATCACGCTCAACAAATACGGTGGCAGAAATATGCGCGCCTTTTTCTCCACGTTCGATAAACTCGTCAATTCGCACATTAACACCGTGCGGCACTTCATTGCGCAGGTGGATCAGACAAGCCTCGCGGATCAACTCGGCCGCAATTTCGCGTTCATAAAAATCAGTAATTTGACCTTCGTCAAATTCCGGCTCTCGCAACGGCATTTTGGCAACCAGGAAATCCAACAACTCGTTGCGACCTTCACCGCGCGTAGCACTGAGGGCAAAGATCTCTGCGTTTTGAACCAGATCAGCATAGACAGCCAACCTGACAGGGATTTGCTCGGGAATAATCAGGTCAATTTTATTGAGGGCCAGGATGAGCGGGGGACGTTTTTTCATCTGAACCAGGGTGGCAGCAATACGCTGGTCATCTTCAGTTGGTCCTTCAGTAGCATCCACCAGCCAAAGAATAACATCCACCTGGTGCATGGCATCCTCGGCTTCCTGATTTAGAAATTGGCCTAATTTGTGGTGGGGATTATGGATGCCGGGTGTGTCAAGAAAGACCAGCTGATATTCGTCTGTTGTCAGGATGCCCATCTGCCGCCGCCGGGTGGTTTGTGCTTTGGGGGTTACAGCGGCAATTTTTTGGCCAAGAAAAGCGTTAACCAGGGTGGACTTGCCCACATTGGGGTGTCCGATGATAGAGATAAAGCCGGATTTTTTTTCAGTCATTTTTTCTTCCAATTTACTACTGCAATTGATGAGATGATCAGGATGGCGCCCGAAGCCAACTGCCAGGAAAGCTGCTCATGCAGGAAAATCACGCCGAGCAATACGCCACCGAGTGGAAAGATATAAGTCACAAGCGTGGCCCGGGTTGGGCCGATCTCGTGAACCAGATAATACTGCATAATCATTGCTAAGCCCGTACCCAGCACGCCCAACCAGAGCAGCGCCACCCAGGTAATGGGCAGCCGCGGAATAACAATTGGAGATTCGGCCAGGGGGGCCGCGACCCACATAATCGCACTGGCACTGAACAAAGGCAGCATACCACGAATCTGACCAGGGACATTGGCAGTATTGCGGCGGGCATAGATGTAACTGCTGGCATAAGAGAGCGATGCCAGGATCACAGCTGCCTGTCCAATGATCGAGTTGTGCGAATTCGCGCTGAGATCTTTGCTGAGCAGCAAGACCACACCAGCGAAACCAATCAGCAAGCCAGTAATTTTTGGGAGGCTGATCTTATCATCGCTGATGAAGAAATGTGCCAGGATAATCGTGAACAATGGTACAGTAGCGTTGAGGATGGACGCAACCGCCGAATCGATACTTTGTTCACCCCAGGTAATCAGAAAAAACGGGATTGCCACGTTGAACACGCCAAGAACCGCATAAATTTGCCAGGTTTTCCTGTCCTTCGGCAGTGGGATCCGTAAAATAAGCGCAACCGCCAGCCCGGTCAACAAGCCAAACCCAACCCGGTAGGCGACCAGGGTTACCGGACCAACCTCATTCAGGGCAATTTTGATCCATAGAAATGATGCGCTCCAAATGGCGCCCAATAAAATGAAAACGGTCCAGTGTTTGGGTTGCACGAAATTCTCCTTTAGTTCTGTGAGTTTATCATAATCTAACCTAAAACATTGCGAGTGATCATTCGTTGGCAGCAATTCTCAGCGAGGGG
>CAZLJB010000664.1:0-2356 GCA_964559195.1 uncultured Anaerolinea sp.
CTGGCACGCGCCTCCAGCAGTTCGATCTCGGCTTGTTTGCGCTCGCTGATATCGCTAAACGTCACAAACTGGATCGGGCCGCCCTGTGACTCGCTCGCCAGGCTGGCTTGCAAGCGTCCCCAAAAAATGGTTCCGTTTTGGCGCCGCAGCCTGAGCTCGCAGTCCAGTGGCAGGTTATGCTCAAACAACAGTTTGCGTTGACCGTAATAGAGATCTTCGTCCGCCGGCACAATAAAGTAAGTGAAGCGCAGCTTATTCAGCGCACTGCGCATTACGCCCAGCATATTGGAGGCCGTCAGGTTGGCTTCCAGGATCAGACCTTTTTCGTCCAGGCTGCAGTAGCCGACCGGCGCCAGGTTATACAGGTCGAAGTAGCGCGCGCGGGCATCTTGCAGTGCCAGCTGGGTGCGGCGCAGTTCTTCATTCTGCATTTCCAATTCAATCTGGTGCACATGCAGTTCATGCAGCAGCAGTTTTACTTCGCCGGGCGTCTGAGCAGCCAACTCATCAGGCAGCAGAGCCTGTTTTTCCATTAATATTTTTTCTGCCCGCTTGCGGATATCAGCTGCTGCCTGTAAGGTCATGGCTTCATGCTCCTGCCAAATGTTCGGTGCTGGCATAGGCATAAATTTCCCCGCTCTGGTTAAAAAGCGCGGTGGTTGTCAACCAGATCTGCAGGATCTCTCCGTTTTTAGCAAACCGTTCTGTCCGAAACGGGTCTGACAGACTGGATTGGACAGGTTGTGCCAGCCTGGCGATTTCCGCCCCGCGTTTATCGGGCGGGATCAGATCGTGGATGTTCATGGTACGGGCATCGGCCTCTGACCAGCCGTACAATTTCTCGGCCGCCGTGTTCCAGGCCAGGATGCGCCCGTCCATGCTGTGGATCAGGATGGCGTCGTGCGTGTCTTCCACCACCGCAGCCAGCAGCCGCAGGCTTTCGGTTTGCTGCAAGGCCACCTTGGTTCTTTTTAACTCGTTGATTTCGGTAAAGGTGATCACGGCGCCCTCGATCACGTTCTCCAGGGTGCGGTAAGGCCGGATGCGCAGCAGGTACCAATCCCCAGACTGGGTTTGCACTTCCACTTCGCGCGGGAAAAGGCTGTCGAGCACAGATTTAACATCCGAGACCAGGTTGTCGTAACCGACCAGGTTCGAGACGATATGACCCACCGGCCGGCCCACATCACTCAGGATCAGGTTGATGACATTCATGACCGCCGGGGTAAAGCGCTGGATCCGCAGCTGATGATCCACAAAGATCGTACCAATCCCGGTGCCTGAGAGCAGGTTGTTCATATCATTATTGACACGCGTCAGATCGGTTACCTTCTGTTGCAATTCGGCATTAACCGTCGCCAGTTCCTCATTGACCGACTGCAGTTCTTCCTTGGAGGTTTCCAACTCTTCATTGGTGGATTGCAGTTCTTCGTTAACCGACTGCATCTCCTCGTTGGACGATTTCAATTCTTCGTTGGTGGTTTCCAGTTCTTCGTTGGCAGTCTGGAGATATTCTTCCTTGGCGCGCAGTTCCTTCTTAAGGTTGGCAATGCGCTCATCCGGGTCAACCGGAACCAACTCTTGTACGAGCACTTGTTCTTTGACAGGCTCCGGTTTTTCTTCCAGGATCACCAGGTAGAGCGTCAAATCTGGGCCATGGCTGGAACCAACCAGCACAGGTCTCACGGTCAGATCCACCATGCTGTAACTGCCGTTGGTTTTAACGCGCAGATCGGGCCGGTGCACTACTTCACGCAGGATGACCACCTGGTGCAGGGTACGGATCAATTCCAGCCGCAGGCCTTCACGCGCCATTTTAATAATGTTCAGGTCGGCGTCGCCCGGTGCCGGTTCAAGGAAGCGTCCGGTGCGGCCATGCAGGTAGATGATTTCACCTTTTTCATTGACCAGCGCCGCCACCGCCCCATAATGCTCCAGCAGCGCTTTTTCTGTCAGATCGCGCGGCTGCTGCTTGGGATCGCGGATGGCCTGTGCAGCAGTGCGGACCGCCGGCGAACCAATCGGTTGGTAGGGCAGCAAAGCCGAAAGCGCCAGGCGGTTGGCCAGGTAGGGTTCCTGGTTGCGTTGATAAAGCTTGGATTTGCGATCCTGCAGGTTGAACAGATCTGTAAATTCGCCAACCGTCTCGGATGACCCCAAAAACAGGAAACCGCTCGGGCTGAGGGCGTAGTGAAAGAGCGGGATCAGCCGCTTTTGAAGCTCGACACTCATATAAATTAACAGGTTGCGGCAGCTGACCAGATCCAGCTTCGAGAAGGGCGGATCCTTGATCACATCCTGCTCTGAAAAGAGATCGGAAGAGCACACGTCTGAACTCCAGTCACCTGAAGCTATC
>CAZLJB010000665.1:0-2353 GCA_964559195.1 uncultured Anaerolinea sp.
CTGTTGTGTAAAACCTCCAACCAGGGATCCGGTGATTTACAGGATCTGGTGTTGGAAGGCGGTGATTTGCTCTATGAGCGGGTGGCCCGCCTGGCCCGGCAGTGGAATACCAAAAACAACATTGGCCTGGTGGTGGGCGCTACCCAGCCGGAAGCAATGACCCGGGTGCGGGCGGTTGCGCCTGATCTGTGGTTCCTGGCGCCGGGTGTGGGCGCGCAGGGTGGCGACCTGGAGACGGCCCTGCGGGCCGGGCTGCGCAAGGATGGCAAAGGCATGCTGCTGCCGGTTTCCCGCGCTATTTCCAGAGCCCCCAACCCGGCCCTGGCGGCGGCAGAGCTGCGGGATCAAATCATTTCGATCCAACAGCTTGTGCGGTCAAGCTCCAGGTCGCGTTGAGCCGGTTTCGAATGGGTTACCAAGGATGGAAATTATGACTGAAGGTTTGTGGACGTCCCTGGCGGATGGCTTGCTGGAGGCTGGTTGTATCAAATTTGGCGATTTTACGCTTAAGTCCGGGTTGAAATCACCCATTTACATTGATTTACGCCAGATCATCACGTATCCCAGGCTGCTCAAGCAGGTCGGGGATGCCTACTTGCCTTTGTTGGAAAAACTGGAGTTCAAGCGCCTGGCGGGTTTGCCTTATGCCGCCATCCCGATCGCGACTGCCATCAGCCTGGCGGGGAATTATCCAATGATTTATCCGCGCAAAGAAGCGAAAGCGTATGGCACAAAGGCTGAGATTGAAGGCGAGTATCAACCTGGCGAAACCGTGGTTGTGATCGATGATCTGGCTACCACCGGAGGCAGCAAGTTCGAGGCGATTGAGAAACTGAGCGCAGCCGGGCTGCGGGTGCGGGATGTGGTGGTATTGGTGGACCGGCAGTCGGGTGCGAAGGAAGCCCTGGCGCAGGCCGGGTTTACCTTGCATGCTGTCCTGACTTTCCGCGAAATGTTGGATCATTGGGAAGCCACCGGCAAAGTGCCTGCGGCCAGCCTGCAGGCCGCCCGTGACTTTCTGGCGCACCAATAATAGCGAAGCCTGGCCAGCGGGCTAGATCCAACCAGTTTTGATCGTCAATTTTTAGACAGTTTATGCATGAAAGGGTCTTATGTCAGAATCTCCAAAATTGCTTGATTGGGCGCGCGAGATATATTCACTCTCGCAGGCGGGCATCACTTACAGCGGCAACGATTACGACATTCAACGTTATCAACGCCTGCAGGAAATAACCGCCGAAATGCTCGCCAGCCAATCGGATCTTTCGGCGGAGACCGTTTTGCAAAGCTTTTCGATGCAGCATGGTTATGCCACGCCCAAGATTGATGTGCGCGGTGCGGTCATCCGGGATGGGAAGATCTTGCTGGTGCGCGAGCGAGCGGATGGCTGTTGGGCCATGCCTGGCGGTTGGGGCGATATCGGTGATGGGCCGGCCGATATGGTGGCGCGTGAAATTTGGGAAGAAAGCGGTTTCAGGGTGACGGTCGATAAGCTGGTGGGGGTCTATGATGCCAACCGCCTGCAGCCGTTGGAGTTCTATCACCTCTATAAATTGATCTTCCTGTGTTCCATCACCAGTGGTCAGGCCACCCCGAGTATTGAAACGCTGGATGTGGATTTCTTTGGAATGGATAACCTGCCGCCGCTTTCAGAAACCCGCACCAATAAAAAAATCTTGGATGAGGTCTTTGCGCATTACACGAACCCGCTCAGACCGACCTATTTTGAGTAGGTTGATGCGATTTCCAGGCATCTGGCTAAACGATCTGATTATTAATGAGATAAACCCATGAGTCTGTACCCACCATTTCGATCTTTACTATTCAAGCTTGAGCCTGAGCTGGCCCACAACCTGACGTTGCAGCTGGTGCGCCTGACGGGTATTTTGCCGCCGACACGCTGGTTGTTAACGGGCATATTTTCTGCACCGCACAGGCCGGTGGAAGTTTTCGGGCTGAAGTTCAAGAACCCGGTTGGGTTGGCGGCGGGTTATGACAAAGACGGGATTGCCACCCATGGGTTGGCAGCCCTCGGTTTTGGACATATTGAAATTGGGACCGTCACACCGCGTCCGCAGCCGGGGAACCCCAAGCCGAGAGTCTTCCGGCTGGTGGAGGATCAAGCCGTCATCAACCGGATGGGATTTCCGAGCCGGGGCACAGAATATGTTCAGATCAAGCTTAATCCGGCGCTGGCCGGGGGCATCTGGGAATGGATGTCTGGCGTTCCATTAATGAAAAATCGCCGGAAGGTGAAAGCTCTTGACTGTATCCTGGGGGTGAACCTTGGCAAGAATAAAGACACCCCCAACGAGCAGGCGGCCTATGATTACCTGTCGCTGCTGCAAAATTA
>CAZLJB010000666.1:0-2353 GCA_964559195.1 uncultured Anaerolinea sp.
CCTGGCCTGCCATGGTAATCCAGAAAAAGGAGAGTAACATGTCCACATTCGAACCACCGATCCAGACCCAGCCCATCAAATTGCTGCAAGACTTGATCCGCTTCAACACCACCAACCCACCCGGTAACGAGGCGGATTGCATCCAATATATCAACGGCTTGCTGGTTGAAGCCGGCCTGCAAACCACCATCCTGGGCAGGTCAGATTCGCGGCCTAACCTGGTCGCCAGGCTGAAAGGCAGCGGCAATGCCGCCCCGCTGCTGCTGTATGGCCACGTGGATGTCGTCACCACCGAAAATCAAACCTGGCTGCACCCACCCTTCGCGGCCGAGATTGCGGATGGTTTCATCTGGGGCCGCGGTGCGCTGGATATGAAAAGTGGCGTGGCCATGTTCCTGGCCGCCTTCCTGAAGGCCAAAGCGGAAAGCGTTGAACTGCCCGGGGATGTGATCTTCTGCGCCCTGGCGGATGAAGAAAACAGCGGTAGTTTTGGCGCGCGCTTCATGGTGGAAGAGCATGCCGAACTCTTCAAGGATGTGCGGTATGCCCTGGGTGAGTTCGGCGGTTTTAATATGAACATGGCTGGTAAACGTATATACCCGGTCATGATTGCTGAAAAACAAGTCTGTGGAATAAAATTGACCTTCGAAGGCCAGGGTGGTCATGCATCCATGCCCGTTCAGGGCGGCGCCATGGCCAAAGCCGCACGAGCCCTGACTTTGCTAGACCAGCATCGGCTGCCTTATCACCTGACTCCACCGGCACGCCTGATGATCGAAGGTGTCGCACAAGCAATCGGGGGCGTGCCAGGCCTGTTATTAAACCAGCTTACCAACCCCCTGCTGGGAGACAGCATCCTCAAGCTGCTTGGCAGCAATAGCGATGTATTCTTCCCCCTGCTGCACAACACGGTCAGTCCAACCATCCTGCAGGCCAGCGACAAGATCAACGTCATCCCATCCGAGGTTTCGATTGGTCTGGACGGGCGCTTGCTGCCGGGTTTCAGTCCTGAGCAAATGGAACAGGAGTTGCACAATCTATTGGGCAGCGATTTCAAATTAGAAATCGCCGAATTTGATCCGGGCCCCGGACAACCGGATATGGCCCTGTTCGGAATGTTGAAGAAAACCCTGGAAGATATGGACCCGACCGGCCAGGCCGTGCCCCTGCTGTTGAGCGCCGTCACAGATGCGCGCTTGTTCACCCGGCTTGGAATTCAGACCTATGGCTTCACACCCCTCAAACTGCCGGATGACTTCAATTTTATCAGTACGATCCACGCCGCAAACGAACGTCTGCCCGTCGACGCACTCGATTTTGGGGTACAGGCTGTTTACCAGGCCATTCAGTCCAGCCGCTCCTGAGAAACCGCTCCCAGATCCAAAGGATCGGTCAACAAACCCATGGAAAACTCCGAATTAATCATCACGGAAAACCAGCTGCGCCGCAACAATGGCGATCGCGGGGCACCCAAATGGGTGGCTTATCAGGGCATCGTTTATGATGTCAGCGAGTGCGCCCGCTGGCGCAAGGAAATGCACGAGAACCTGCATTTCCCCGGTCAGGATCTAACCTCCGAGCTGCCGGATGCCCCGCACGGTGTGGTCGTCTTCAAGCACCCCTGTATAAAGATCGTAGGCAGGTTAGCGGTATAGATTTATATTTGGTGTTTTCACGGGAAGAACACCCGTGAAAACACCAAATACGGGGAAAACAATTGGGATTTTTTGGTGTTTCGATGGCATTAAACCAATTTAACAAAAATGATACTTACGAGGCAGGCTACGGGTAAAACGCGAGCAGTTCTTTCATGGCCTGTTCGGTCTGTTCGGATAGAACTGACAACCATAAAACCTGCTTCCCGGATTGAATGTAGAAATGGGTCTGGGAGGTGCCATTCATCATAAACACATTGCGGTTTTTAAACTGGAAGACACCCATGGGGGTCAGTGGTAAGCCGCCCTTAGCGATTTTGGTTTCCAACTGGTTGACCAGATCAAGGGCCTGGGCATCCGAGGTCGTCTCTGCCAGCCATAACGTGGCGCTGTCCTGCCCATACTGCGCGACCGTCACCGAAACCAGTGGATAATCCAGGCCGTTTAACTGTTTGAAGCTGTCCAGTGCAGCCTGGCCGGTCAGTGTTTTAGCCAATGGCAACCCGACAATGGTCTGTTCACGGTCCTCGCCATCAACGGGAGCAAGGCGTTAATTTCCCAAGGCGGCCAACGGCAGGGCGAGCCGTTCCGCATGGAAGTGAAATACCTGTTGCTGGATTTCATAACGGATCAGGTTGACGTCCTCAACCTGAAGGCTGATTTGAGCAAGCGCGGGCGGGAACTGGGTTATATTTACC
>CAZLJB010000667.1:0-2337 GCA_964559195.1 uncultured Anaerolinea sp.
ACGGCTCTGAACACTCTTTCCCTACACGACGCTCTTCCGATCTGGCAGAAGTTTTGATGGGGTTGTAGATGGTGTCAATACTGTAACATCGATAAAACTAACTGGTTCAGCCAGCAGCTTTACGACCTCCGGTACGTATACCAAGGTAACCCAGTTGATCCCTGTCAAAATCAAGCTGCTCGATAACGTGGATCTGACAAATATCATTGGCACGAACGCAACTGTAAAAATTAGGATCAAGTAAACTCGAATAAGGTATTTTGTTAGACAGCGAAGGGAAGTCCATGGTAATGTTTCGCATTCATACAAGTGTAATTGTATGAATGCGATTTTTGTGATTTCGTGCTGCGGCTTGTTTGGTTGGGGCCTGGGTTGGAACGCTTTCAGTTGATGCAGGGGTGCCTGAAGATGGGAGGTTGCAGATCGAAGATGCCATTATTAAGTTACAAAGGAAACCTTTAATATTTTTTCCCATATTTTGTGCGCCCGATAGCCACTCATTCGAGGTCACCTGTCAGATCAATTCGCGCTTCGAACGCCTGCATGATGGGGATTGAGCATCATTATCACCTTGGCTAGCCAATCCAGTGCACATCGTCAAAGATGCCAATCAGCCAACATGTGGCACTTTGCGCTCGCCCCAGCCCATCAGTGAAATCGACTTCGAAATCCTGGCGGCTGATAAGGTTAAATTTGTACCGATATGAAATAGTGAGTACCCGCCAACCTCTTTTTTCAGCCGATTGGCGTATTTTTTGCTTTTGATAATTTAAAGACAGAATATTGGCCCCAACCACAACCACAACAAATCCAATAAATAAGATAACGAATGTTAAGGCAATCATGGCGTTTACCTATTTCCCAGTGCTTGTTCAAACCACGAGTAATTAACTCAATTTTACCGTGTTTAATTAAAAATATCATCCTTTTCTATTAGGAAACTTTGGCCCTGTCCACAATTTCTAGCTCGCATACAAAGCAAAAAAACAGCCGCGGAGAGCGAAATGTTGCCAGTCGAGACGGGTCTCCACGACAAACCAGGATGCCTAAATCGTTAGTGCAAGTTGATTTTTCCATGCGCGATATTTGCGAGTTTGGAATTCGTCCCATCCGAACTCATCTTTTGCATCTTCGTTGCTGCGCTCGATCAAATATCGATGAGTTTTCCCCAAAACCATTGTTTTCAAGTCGATTGTTTCCGGTGCATTGCTAAGAACATAAGTGATTTTAGAAGCATCTTGACGGATTAGCAACCATTCTTGGCGCATTTCTTCGCCGTAAACAACCCATACACGCACACGAGCAAATTTTGCTTCCAAATTGCCACGTTCATTTGTCCGAAGTCGAATAGTTTGCCACTCCAGCCAATCCTTTTGGGCTAATTCACGGACTTCGTAAACTTTTCCAATAATCTGTGTCGTTTTGGCTGTTTTGCCGCGCTTGGTGAGCGGATGGACAATATGCGGTTTTTCCAGATAAACTTTCGTGTTGACTGGTACGTCACCGGAATATTCAATTCCGGCTTCGTTCAGGGTTTTGGCGGAAAATTTCGTTACGTTCGTATAAATCATCCATCACTAGCGCAACAAATAGGATTTTCCGCTCCTGCTTAAACTTGACCATATGCCAGCCGAGTTCTGGTTTTGTTTGAAAAGTAAGTTCATCCGGAACTCCTGCCTTTTCCCGTTGTTCAGCGTGGCTTTCTCCAAATCACGCTTGCGGCAAATACAGCTCGCCATCAATCCACGAATATGCTTCTCCAAACTTAGATATCTCTTCGAGAGGCAGGCCCCATCGGACGACATCCAATTAAAACGAAAGGAAAACGATGACCTACGAGACAGTTTGCGTTGATGCCAGTCTGATCGTTGCCTTACTTGTTCCAGAACGTTATACAAACCAGGCAACGAATCTATGGGAGGCATGGATCAACCAGGATGTTAAAATTGTTGCCCCTTCCTTGCTAGGATACGAAGTTACCTCAGCGCTATATCGAAAAGAATTTCGAGGGATCGTTACTCCTGATGATGGTAAATCAGCTTTACAGCAATTTATTAACCTTGAAATTGAGAATATCACATTGCCTGAGCTACATTATTTTGCTACAGCTTTGGCATCGCAATGCCAAAGGCCAAATATATATGATGCTCACGACCTTGCGTTGGCTAGTCATCTGGCTTCCGCCTTGTGGACAGCTGATGAGCGCCTTTACAACCCAGTAAAGGATAAATTTACATTCATTCATTGGGTAGAAGAGGATATTGAGTAAATTCCAACCAAGAACTAATTCATGCATGTAATACCAATAGCTTGACGACAAGTCCAATTCGCATGCCC
>CAZLJB010000668.1:0-2337 GCA_964559195.1 uncultured Anaerolinea sp.
AGATAGCTTCAGGTGACTGGAGTTCAGACGTGTGCTCTTCCGATCTGCCCAAACAAAGCTTCCGCTAACAGACCCAAAATTGTAATATTATGAGGGTCAATATCAAGAATCAGGTGGCAGGTTTTCTCAGCCATTAAAAAATTTTTCGTCCACCAAAAATAAATACACATCCCAACTAGCACCACATAAGTATTGGACGCAAGCTGCCAGGCTTTGCTCAGCGCCTGCCAGGCTCCATCCTGGTTTCCAATTTTGAGATAATTCATAGACAGGTCAATGTACAAATTCGTATTCTGTGGCTGCAAATAAATAAGCTCCAAAAGTATTTGACATACTTGATTAATATCATCACGACCCTTTGCTAGTTCTGCCCGAGACCTAATATCTACCCAGTTAGTAAATTCGGAACGAAAGATACTTACTTCGCGTGGAAAAGTCATGCCCAAAGGTCTCGCGTGCAATCCACTAGTCAAGCTTGCCATCTTCTCGAGAAGGCCAACAGTGAAATGGGCATCTAACAAATCGAAAGAATCTCTTCCAGATTTCTGAAAGAACATCTCCAGATTTTCAAAAATACATAAGTCGGTATAAGCGGTCCTCAAATTAACCTGATCAAAACGTGCACACGACCAAGTCGAAAAATCATCGCCTCGCCCGCGGAGTATTTTCTGGTCAATCTCTTCTTTGGATCGGCAATAGTAATGATTTATCTGGATTTTTTCGGTACAATTTGCAAATCGCTGTCCATCTACCCGCAATAGTTTTTCATTGACACACCAGCTACTCTCTTGGAAGGTGAAATCATGTGGAGAATTCGGCAACAATGCCACGGCTGGCCGGATAATACATTTTATCAGTTCGTTTTCCTTGAAGGTAGTGTGGGTTCGCCGGGTATAACCTGCAATCTGACCAACCGCCGGGCGGGTTTTATGGCCGTTAGAACCAAAAAACAGTGAACTGACTGCCAGACCACCGTACTGCTCATACTCTTTGAGCAGCTCCTTCAGGTCGAGTGTAGACTTCGGCACCAGGAATTCATCTGTATCGATAAAACCAAGCCAGAAGGTGTTGGGGCCAAAGGTTTGCAGACAATGGTCATAGGCATACAGTTGTCGGGCTCTACCGGGAATGTCGACCACAACCACCCAGCCCCGCTCGATATAATCCTTGAGCGTTTCGCGCAGGCTGACCTGGCTTTCATTATCATAGATGTAAAAACGTTCAACCCCCATCAGGATGTGATAATCCAACCACTCCGGCAGGTAGTCGTTTTCGTCTTTGCAGATTAAGCACAGGCTTAGATAGTCCATACAATGCCTATCATACCAAAAATACCATTGGACAATCGTAAAACAGACATAAAAAATTCACAAACCAGGGCTCGGCCACACAAAATTTACAACCTTTTTACGCAAAAAATCGAACTGAGTGATTATGATAAGGATACTAAAACAAACTATTTCGTGGCGATTACCCTATCGCCGCGAAATTAAATGAGGATTATTAATGAGCAAAAACAAATCCAAGCCAGCCTTTGTTCAATCAAACAAACCACTAACCCCTGGCAGTCTATCCATTGACAACCCTGTGGTTGATTATCGCGAATTATTGATCGGGAGCGGTTCCAGCCTGGTTAAGAAAATCACTGCGACTGGGCATGAAAAATTCAACAATGTAACCCGTCTGGATATCAATTCCGACCATCACCCGGATATTGTTTGGGATTTGCGCCAGCATCCACTTCCGTTTGAGAATGATACTTTCAATGAAATCCATGCTTATGAGGTTTTGGAGCATCTGGCCCAGCAGGGCGATTACAAATTCTTTTTTGCTGAGTTTTCGGAATACTGGCGCATTCTTAAAAACCAGGGGCTTTTCTTCCTGACGGTCCCTGATCGTAACTCAGTCTGGGCGTATGGAGACCCTTCACATACCCGCATCATTCAAGCTGAGAATTTTGTGTATTTGGATCAGGATGAATATACCCGGCAGGTGGGTGTTACCGCTATAAGCGATTTTAGATATCTGTATAAAGCCAATTTCAAACCCGTTTTTGTAGAGGTCAAAGGCGATACACTGAGCGCGGTTTTACAAGCCCATAAATGACCCGCATACAAATATACCAAAATTTGAGTAATCATTAGACCGCTCAGGCAAACGCCCCCGCCAGGATCTTTTTCGCGTATTTCGTGTGGTTCGTGGTCAACAAGGTTTTTGGGGGGAAAGGTTTTCATCTGCACTTCACCGTGTCCGCCCTTGCCGTACCAATCGGGATGTAATAAAACCTTACCCTCACCCCGGCCCTCTCCCGCGGGGAGAGGGAGTCTATCAGAAGCA
>CAZLJB010000669.1:0-2336 GCA_964559195.1 uncultured Anaerolinea sp.
CATTGCGCAATAGATGTATGGCATGTTCAAGAACTGGGTATATAGCTTGTAAATTCTCCAGGGCAGCTTTTGGGCTTCCGGGTAAATTAATGATGAGCGATTGCTTGCGTATTCCCGATACACCACGCGAAAGCATTCCATGGGATGTAATTTGCATACTATGTGCACGCATTGCCTCATCTAAGCCTGGGGTAAGCCGATCCAAAACCAATCGAGTAGCTTCAGGGGTAATATCCCTTGGGGCAAAACCTGTGCCACCAGTGGATAAAAGAATATCAATTTCACCCGAATCAACCCAATCAACCATATATTTTTGAATGTTTTCCATTTCATCTGGAATAATGCCAGTCTTAATAATTTCCCACCCTTTGTTGATGATTGCAGCGGAAATGGCAGGTCCCGATAGGTCAATTCGTTCACCCCTGGAAGAGCGGTCAGATATAGTAAGAATCCCAAAGCGCATAATATTAGCTATTTCGGAAATGATAATTTTTTATAAAAATTAAAGACATCTGTAAAATTATTCCCATTTACTGGACCATATTGATGTAGCTGTTTTTGAATAATAAGTTAATGCCTATTCAGTCCAATTTTAATGGTTTCGATGAGAGTATCGGGAATGTACGGTTTTAATAAAAACGCATTTGCCCCAGCGGCTTTGCATTCATCCGTCAAATTCATCCCTGATTGCATAATTACAAACACATTCTGAAGCTTGGGATCAGACCTGATTTCACGAAGAAAATCTAATCCATTGCCCTGAGTTAAATGTACATCGAGAAGAAAAATTTCGGGCTTTTCCCGATAAATAGCGTCTAATACTTTTTCTTGTTCGCTTAAGGTTACGGTCTCGTAGCCCTCCAAACGCATAAGCGTTTTGAGTAGAGAAAGCATGGTGGGGTCATCTTCGGCAAGCATGATTTTAGGCATTAGTGGTTTCCTTAAGCCCATTTATATTTCGTTTATTAGGATGATCAATATTATTAATTGATTTCTTCTTTTTTTTCGCGGGTAATTCGTTTATAGGTTCCAATGCCGCAGCGAGAACTTCATCTACGTTTTCAGCCAAAATAAATGTCATTTCGCTTTTGATTTCATCAGGTACATCGTCCAAGTCTGGTTTGTTTCGCTTGGGAAGGATAATTGTTCGCAATCCATTTCTGTGACCTGCAAGCACCTTTTCTTTGAGACCACCGATGGGTAGCACCTGGCCTCGCAGAGTTATTTCGCCGGTCATCCCCAGGGCGTGTTTTACCATTCTCCCAGAAATTAAAGATGTCAGTGCCGTGGCGATTGTTACACCCGCTGAAGGGCCGTCTTTCGGTTGCGCACCTGTTGGAATATGAAGATGAAAATCGGAATTATTAAAAAAGTCCGTTTCCAGTCCTAATTGTGCCGCATGGGATCGCACGTATGACATGGCGGCTTGGGCGGATTCTTGCATAATATTTCCTACTGACCCTGTAATTTGGAAACCTTTGGAACCTGGCATGCGGGTAGCCTCAATAAAAAGCACATCTCCACCATAAGGAGTCCACGCCAACCCCGGGGCAACTCCTGCCACGGATGTTCGCATGTTTAATTCCTCCGGTCCCTGGAACGGGGGATTATTTAGGTATTCCAATACTGCATCTGGAGTGACATCAACCTTGCTGCTTTTTCCCTCGGCAATTTTCGTTCCAATTTTTCTGCAAATAGATCCAATATTTCTTTCCATGTTGCGGACACCGGCTTCACGAGTGTACATTTGGATAATTGATCGCAAAGCATCATCGGTAAAAGTGACTTCATTTGAACGAAGTCCGTTTTCACGTATTTGGCGAGGGATAAGATAACCTTTTGCAATCGCGACTTTTTCCCCTTCGGTGTATCCAGAAAGCGAAATAATCTCCATTCGATCCCGTAAGGGTCCTGGAATTGTTTCCAATGTATTTGCAGTTGTTATGAACATAACCTGCGAAAGATCGTAAGCTACCTCGAGGTAATTGTCACGAAATTCACCATTTTGTTCTGGATCGAGAACTTCAAGCAGGGCAGATGCGGGGTCGCCGTGAAAATCAGCCGTAAGTTTATCTACTTCATCCAGCATAAAGACCGGATTGCGGGATTCCACTCGCCTGAGAGATTGGAGGATTCGACCGGGCATGGCGCCAATATAGGTCCGGCGATGGCCTCGGATTTCGGCCTCGTCCCGAAGTCCTCCAAGTGATGCGCGGATAAATTTCCGACCCATGGCTCTGGCAATCGATTGCCCAAGGGAAGTTTTACCGACACCAGGTGGCCCAACGAAGAGATCGGAAGAGCACACGTCTGAACTCCAGTCACCTGAAGCTATC
>CAZLJB010000670.1:0-2334 GCA_964559195.1 uncultured Anaerolinea sp.
AATAGTTTTTCAAGTGCATCCAAATCGACTGGTTTTCGACCGCGAACACCTTTGAGAGCGGTGTAAATTTTTGTACGTTCAATCATTCGGCGAGAAAGGGTTGTATTGAGAGGTGGAATAGCCAGGGCCCGGTCTTTGAAAACTTCCACCAATTGGCCGCCTGTACCAAATAATAAGACGGGGCCGAATTGCGGATCAATACTTGACCCAATGATCAATTCGTACCCTTCCATTTTTATCATTGGTTGAACAGTAACACCGAGGAAATGTTCCGCCCCGGCTTTTTCTGTTACAGATGATTTGATGGAGTTGTAGGCTTCTTCCACTTCTGCGGAAGATTGAAGATTTAACTTAACACCCCCAACGTCTGTTTTGTGGGTAATTGTTTCGGAATGAAGTTTTAAGACGATCGGGAATCCCAGGGTGGCAGCCATCTCTCCCGCAATTTTCGCCGAAGTGGCTATCAAAGTAGGTGTGGTTGGAATTCCATAGGCAGCTAAAAGTTGTTTGGATTCTGCTTCGGTTAATAATTCGCGACCAGAATCACGAACATGATCAATAATTGCCTTTGCCTGAGCGCGATCAGGCCCAGCGCCCTCATCGTCAGGCAGGCTGGGAGTTTCATAAAGTGTTTTCAGGTTGAAAGTGGATTGCCACATATAGGTGAAAGCCTGGGCTGCATCGTCTGGATATTCAAAAGTTGGAATTCCTGCTTTGTTTAAAATAGCTTCTCCGGCAGCAACTTCCTTTCCTCCCGACCAGGATGCGAGTATAGGCTTGTCATAGCTCTTGGCATAAGATTTGAGGGCTTCAGCGGTCGCGGTTGGATCAGTCATGGCCTGGGGTGTCAAGATCACCAATAAACCGTCACTGTTTAGGTCCTGGGCTGCTACTTCCAACGATTTTGCATATCGACCCGGGTCGGCATCCCCAATAATGTCGATCGGGTTGTTGTGACTCCATGAAGATGGGAGAAATTGGTTAAGTTTTTCCATGGTTTCGTTTGAAATTTCAGCCAGTTCTCCGCCAGTGGTTAGCAGGGTGTCGGTGGCCAGAACCCCAGGGCCACCAGCATTGGTCAGGATGGTGAGGCGCGGGCCCTTGGGGCGCGGCTGCCGGCCAAGGACTTCGGCCATGGAGAAAATTTCGCTGATGCTGTTGACTCGCAGAACTCCCGCACGTCTGAACGCAGCATCTAATACTTCGTCGGAACCGGTCAACGAGCCAGTGTGTGAGGCAGCTGCGCGTGCAGCACCTTCAGTTCTACCAGGCTTGATAACTATGATGGGCTTGGTTAGCGCAACTTCGCGAGCTGCTGAAATGAAGGATCGGGCATCCCCGATGCTTTCCATGTAAATAACAATGCTATCCGTGTGTGGATCATCACCCAAATAATAAATTAAGTCGCCCCAGTCGACATCCAACATCGAACCAACGGATACGAAAGCTGAGAAGCCAACATTTTCTTTGAATGACCAATCCAGAACAGCTGTACATAATGCTCCGGATTGGCTGATGAAAGCCACGTGGCCCTTGCGTGCCATGCCTGCAGCGAAAGTGGCATTTAGACCGCTGATTGGATTCATTACTCCCAGGCAGTTTGGACCGACAATTCGCATCCCGCCTTTTCTGGCGTTTTGAAGAAGCTGGTGTTCCAATTCGACACCTGCAGGCCCAATTTCTTTAAAACCAGCTGAGATAACAATAGCACCTTTTACACCTGCCTCAGCGCATTCAGCAATAATCCCTGGAATACTTGTGGATGGCGTGACTATGACGGCCAAATCAACCTGGTCCGGCACATCTTTAATGCTGGGATAGGCTTTTATACCTAGCAGGCTTGGGCGCTTGGGGTTGATAGGGAAAACTGCTCCCCCAAACGGGCTGCTGATTAAGTTCCATAAAATGGTTCTGCCAACACTGCCTTCTTTTTCAGTTGCGCCAATAACAGCTACGTTTTTTGGAGCAAAAATATGTTGAAGTGGGTTTGTAGTATATTGATATACATCGTGAGACGGGTCAAATTTTGACCACGTAGTGGTGATTGGGGTTGGTTCTGTTTCCATAAGAAATATTTCCTTTTGATTTTCCGCAATGCGGATGATTTTATTTTTTTGATTGTGAAAAAAAGAACTAAGACTATTTATTATAAACTAAAAATGAAGAGCAACAATAAAACTTGTCACTTATTTTACATGCGAAATGTCCTATTTATTACTTGGGAATTGGTTTATTTTTGCTTCACAATAGATAAATTAACAGCAAACAGGATGAATGAATATTCGGATTTAATTTTTGTTTTACTCATCAGTCCTGAATCAAGCTTAGATACCC
>CAZLJB010000671.1:0-2331 GCA_964559195.1 uncultured Anaerolinea sp.
CCGTTGATGACCTGCGCGCCCTTGTTCCCACCGGCTGGAGCGTGCCCCAGTTTGCCCTGCGCTGGATCTTGATGCACGAGGCGGTCACCTGTGCAATTCCGGGTGCAAAAAATCCAACCCAGGCCGAAGACAATATCAAGGCCGCCAGCCTGCCCGACCTCGAGCCCGCTGCCATGGAAAAAATCCAGGCCATTTACAACGAACGCATCCGCCCGTTGGTCCAGCACTACTGGTAACCACCGCGCGCCAAAAAAAAGCCACATCACAAAGGAGTAGCTATGAGCAGCTCACCTCTACGCTGGGGTTTACTCTCCACCGCCAAAATTAATCAAGCCCTCATCACCCCACTGCGCGCCTCCAGCCGTAACCGCCTGACCGCCGTCGCCAGCCGGTCGCAGGCTTCGGCCCAGGCCTATGCCGCCGAATGGAAGATCGAACGCGCTTTCGGCTCGTATGAAGCCATGCTGGCCGATCCGGAGATCGACGTCATCTATAATTCTCTGCCCAATCACCTGCACACCGAATGGACCATCAAGGCCATGCAGGCCGGCAAACATGTCCTGTGTGAAAAACCCATGGGCCTGAGCACCGCCGAAGTGGATGCCATCGCCGAGGCCTCCCAAAAGACCGGTAAAGTGGTCGCGGAAGCCTTCATGTATCGTCATCACCCACAGACCCTCAAGGTCAAAGAGCTGGTTGATCAAGGCAGCATCGGCAAACTGCAGGCCCTGCGGGGCGCGTTTACCTTCAAGCTTAAGTCGGATGTCAACATTCGCCTGATGGCCGAAATGGGCGGCGGCAGCATCTGGGATGTCGGCTGTTACCCCATCAGCTTTACCCGCCTGATCGTCGGCGCCGAACCGCTGGAAGTCTTTGGCCAGCAGATTACCGGCAGCAGCGGCGTCGATGATACGTTTTTTGGCCAGATGACCTTCCCCGGAGAAATTTTCGCCCAATTCGACAGCGGCTTCCGCACCCCCTTCCGCACCCACATGGAAATCATCGGTTCCGAAGGCACCCTCACCATCCCGGCCCCCTTCAAACCTGACCTGAACGAAAAAATCAGCCTCTATCGCGAAGACAAAACTGAACTGATCGACATCCCCAGCATGGAACTGTATATCGGCGAAGTAGAAGATATGGCCGACTGCATCCTGCTCGGCAAGAGCCCGCGCATGTCACTGGCTGACAGCCGCGCCAACACTGCCGCCATCCTGGCCCTGCTCGAATCCGCCAAAACCGGTCAGCCCGTAAAACTATAATATCTGCAGCCCCCCTCACATGCTGTGAGGGGGGCTGCCAAGAACGTGATTTAGGGGAATGAGCTAAAAACTTGATCATCCGTGCTGTTCTCCTCCCCCAAATCGGGGTTTGATTTGGGGCTGTTTCGCCCCGGTGCTTTTCCGGGGAGGCTGGCAGGGGGCTGTCCGCCATTAATTTTATTTATCAGGATCCAGGAAATAAACCGCCTTAAGCGGGAAGCGCCGCCGCGCCTCATGGCTAAGCTGGGCATAATTCTCCACCCACAGCTGATACAGGTTCTCAAGCGTCAGCAAACGCAGCCTGCGAATCTCCTGGAACCTGGCAACCGTCAGAACCTGGTCAGTAAAACCACCCGCCGAAATAAAAATCCCCAGGTCATGGGCGTTCAGTTCGCCCATAAAAGCGCGCAGCCCCTCCACCGTGGCAACCTGCCCCTGGTGCTGAATATGCACCTTGATGCGTGCACCAGGGCTGCCGATCGGGCTCGGATAAGCCACCATATCGATGTAGCCATGTTTTTTACGCGGCGGAGCAATCCAATCCAGTTGATAATTGAGCGCCTTTAACAGGTCGGCAACAATTTGATAAAACTCGACCGGGTTCATTTCATTCAAAAAACGCCAGATCTGCTGCCAGGCCTTTTCCTGGGCATTTTCAACCGTCAACAGAATCTCAACATGCAGTTTTCTTTTCTCTTCACACAACAGCAAAGCTGACTTGTAGATTTCTTCCACACTCTTGAGATTCCGGCAGACCGCCAACCCGTCTTCCGAGAGGTACCAGCGCTCAGTATCCTTGACAAACCAGCCCACTTCCACCAGCGTATTGGTAGCATCACGCGCAATTTTTTCGTAAAGGGGGATTTCGGTCGCAGAAACCGGGCTGTTTTCTTGCTCACTGAGCCGCGTGCGTGCCGGAATGGCATTCAGAACATCCCTGGCAGGCAAACCATCCGGCCTCAACCATAATATTTGAATAACCACCCGTAGGATTTCAGAGGTCCGCTTCAGTGAAGTTGCATCCATATTAATATATTATATTCTATAAACAAATTTTTCGTGCATTTCA
>CAZLJB010000672.1:0-2326 GCA_964559195.1 uncultured Anaerolinea sp.
CAAAATTCTTATGATCTGCCAAACCTACGACCTCGGTACACTCGAATACCAATCCGCTTGGGACATGCAAAACAGGCTGGCGACTGAAATTTCAGAAGGCAAACGCCCTGCCAGCCTGCTGCTGCTCGAGCACCCGCCTGTTTACACTTTTGGCCGGCAAGGACAGGCGCAAAACCTGTTGTGGAACCCGCAACAATTGGAAAAAACTGGCATAAGCTTGCATTGGGTGGACCGCGGGGGCGATGTCACTTATCACGGCCCAGGGCAGTTGGTAGGCTACCCACTGCTAAAATTGGCCGGAATGGATCATGTCGGTTATGTGCGCAACCTGGAAGTTATGCTGATCCAGGCCCTGGCCCGGCTCGGGCTGGTCAGCGGGCAGATCAGCGGAAAAACCGGGGTCTGGGTACAGGCGGATGTAGCTTCACGCTGCCCGCGCTGCAGCCCGAAAGATCGCCTGAAACCGGCCAAAATCGCCGCGATCGGAGTCAAGGTGGATGCAAACGGCATCACCCGACACGGTTTTGCGCTGAATGTCGATCCCGATATGACGTTTTTTGAGGGTATCATTCCATGTGGGATCAGCGAGTACCCTGTCGTTTCACTGGCAGATATATTCCCAGTCCCACCCGGGATGACACACGTCAAGCAGGCTGTACGGCAGGCTTTTGGAGAAGTCTTCAATTTTGAAATTATCGAAACAAGTTTTGACTTTTTATCATATAATCAGTAAACTTATTAAAGAAAAATTTACCTTTTTTACGGAGGAAAAATGACCGCACAATATCAATTAGTGATGCATTCCGGACCAACTCCTGGTAAAACCTTTCCGCTGGAAGGCGATGTCATCACAATCGGACGAGAGGCAGATAATGGCATTGTCATTAATGACGCCGAGGTCTCACGCAAACATACCCAGTTTGTCTTTCAGGGTGGCAAATTCATTCTGACGGATCTTGGTTCCACCAACGGTACCTTTGTCAACGGACAGCGCCTGACCGGACAGCATATTTTACAACCTGGCGAAGTAATTTCTCTTGGCGAACAAATCAACCTGCTGTTTGAATCAATTGCGCAGGTGGATCCAAACGCCACCATGCTCTCGAGCGGACGCCCGCCACTTCCGCCCACCCGACCGGAACCCGCTCCCATGCCCATTTCACGGCCTGTGACTCCGGTTCCCTCGTCGCCCGCCTTTGCGGGTCAGGTACCTGCCGGCCCCGGCCCGCTGGGAACTGCGCCTGCCAAAGCTGGCAATTCTCGGATTGCCATTATCGTTATCGCGGTGGTGGTGCTGTGCCTGGTATGCAGCTGCGCTGGCGTTCTCTGGTACATCGATTCAAACAGCATGTGGTGTTCTTACCTGCCCTTCATCCCAGGTTGCGGCGGATAAACCCTTTTTTTAGAGATCAAAAAGGCCCCCTTATAGGGGGCTTTTTTGATCTCTAAAAGGTAGGGGAATAAATACGTTTTTTTTAGTGGATATTTGGGCCGGAAGAGCACCGGCCCAAATATCCACTTGCCAGGAAAACACCAGGCGAGCGCCGTTCAGGCGGGCAAAATTCGTGGGCTTGAGGCGCGCATTGAACCTTTGAGTTAAATGGGTTTTGCGGGTTCCTACTGCCCAAACGGGTTTTGTAAATCCAACAGCCGGTTGGCTATCCCGATATTGATTTCAGCAGCCGTGTAATTTGCCGACCGCAGCTCGGCATCCCCCGCAACCAGCAGGCTTTCAATCTGGCGGTTCATCACCCCAACCGGGTGCCGCAAAAAATCTGCCACGATATTTCGCTGGCGCATCTTTGGTACATTCGGAAGCCAGGCATTCAAAAAATAGGCCGAGGGATCCATCCCGGCTTCATAACGGCGGACGGTGTCATAAAAAGCGACTGTCAATCGCAAATCCGTACGGGTGGTTTCAGAAACGCTTTGCTTGTGCAAGTAAGCAATATACTTCTCTTCCAACTGTTCGAGCGTAAGTCCAAAGTGGGCTTGCAAAGCCCTATCAATCGCGGCAGCCTCTGTAATTGCCGGCACCGGCTCAATACTGCGGTAAAAACTGTTATAGCGCTCCCAACCATAAGTCGTCACCATGTAACTGACCAGGGCAGCTGCTTCCACATATCCGATCTCATGCTGCGAAAGATAAAAAGAATCCGCCAGTCTGCGCAAGGGAATATACCAACCCAGCTCAAAAATAGCTGCGGCGCGTGGCAGGATGGGTTCTACTTTGAAATGCCCATCACTCATATAAACCGCCAGGCCTTCCTGCAATATGGAGGAGATCGGAAGAGCACACGTCTGAACTCCAGTCACCTGAAGCTAT
>CAZLJB010000673.1:0-2318 GCA_964559195.1 uncultured Anaerolinea sp.
GCTGCGCTGCCAGGTCTCCAGGCTGGCCCTCCGCCAGGATGCCCAGTTCAGCCAGGGCTGACATGACCCTGGCCTGGGCACCAGCCTGGATCACGACCGTGGTGGGACCGATAATCTCACCCAGGAAACGCCCAGCCTTGGAGGCGCGCAGTTCGTTCAAAACCTCGGGTCTGGAGACCTTCAAAACAATCAGATTCTCAACCCGTGCCTCGCTGCCATTCTGTTCCCAGCGTTGCAGAGCCTTGACAAAAGGTGGTGGCAGCGGGCTGGAAGATTGCTTGCGCAATATACCAAGCAAATGCTCGGCCTTGAGGCCCTGTTCGCGGGCACGTTTCAAAGCGCCGGCTGTCACCCGGTAATGATACTCCTGATCCTTCGGCGCATCCCACTCGCAAAAACGGGCCACCTGGTAACGCACAGCACGCGGTGCCAGGCGCGGAACCACAATTTTCCCCTGGGATGTAACGGTCAGCTTGCCGTTCTCCTCGACCTGGGTGGCTGCGGGACCTGGGATAGCAAGGCTGGCCCGAAAAGCCGTGGGCGCAGCCTCCGCTTCAGGCGCAGCCAGATCCAACAGCCCCAACCAATACAACGGCCCGCAGATCAGATAGCGGATCAAGGCGCCATCGACTTCATCCCAGCAGGAAAACCCACGCAAGAAAACGCCATCCATCTGGCGGCGAATGAACCAGGAATCGTAATCGCCAGCCGGGCGTTGGAAATCAGGATACCTGGTTTTGATGTCGCGCACAAAAGCCGTCAGACTCCACCACTGCCCGTCCGGGATTGGCTCGAGCAGGTTGAGCAAAAATTCCCGGGTGACCAGGGCCTGGTTGTTCCAGCCGCCTTCAAAAACCAGCCCGTTGAGCTGGCGCAGTTCATTAAATGTTTCGCTGGACTGCCAGCGGCTGCGCAGCAATTCCAGCGCCTTTGCGCGCGGGGCTTCAAGAAAAGATTTAACTATTTCAGGGGGCAGGCCATCCCGGCCAATTACACCGGCGGCAAGTAGAAATTCGCGTAAAATGGGAACGGGGATCAATAATTGCGGCGGTTCCTGGCCCATCCGCAAGGCCGCCAGGTAGGTGCAGGCATCGTCCAGGATCCGGTCGCCAAACAGGCTGGCGACGGCTTTTTCAGCCGGAGAAGCCGGTCGCCCCAGCAAGCCGCCTTCGGTAGCAGCTGCTGTTGGAGATGGTTTCTTTTCATGCAGGCTGACCGATTCGGCAGCCTGATAATCTTCCTGGTACGTTTCCGGAACATCCTGAACATCCTGAGGCAGCTCGTCCCGGGGCGGTTCTGAAATCATCCCTGCGAAATCCATCGCCATGAATAAATCATCGGGAATGAAAGCGTATTCCTGGGGGCCTTTTTCGACTAATTTATCCTGTGGGTTTTTCTCAGGGTTGAAGAAAGCCTTGGAGATCAGGCTGCGATACCACAGAATTTCTGCTGCTGAACTGGGCTGCAGATGAGGCTGTTCGCGGTCCCGTTTACCCGGACCCATATCACGCAGCTCGCCAAACCGGCGCGCAAAAGCTACCCACGGCATGCGGCCATTGGCGTCCAACAGAGCATTCAGGGCGGAGCGGCCATCTTTGGGGAGCGTGGAGACCACTTCCTCGAGCAGCTCGGCATCGCACAGGCTATCAGCCAATTCGACGGCGGCCTCCGCCGGGTCTGATGATGTTAGTTCAAGGCCCCAAAGCGAGGCGACAATCCGTAAAAATCCGATATCGTTGGAAGGCAAGGTTTGAGCAAGGGAAGGCATGGGCTTTACCAGGATGAGCAGGGAAATTTTTAGCGCACAACAAACGCTATCATTTTACCAGCGCTGCCTCATCCCCGAACAACTTGCAAGACACCCGGCAGGATTTCAAATTTAATGCCTTTCAGGTGGCTGCCAAAACTGGTAAAAATCTCGCCATCCGCATGTATATACATGGGGCGGTCGGTCTGGATCGAGATAGACTTGCAGGTTCCCATCCTGATCTGTGGAAAACGAGGGTGGGTGCCGTTCATAAACTCGGGCACCAATCTGAACATGGTCAGCCGGCCACATTTTTTGACCATGGCAAAATCCAGGATGCCATCATTGTTTTTTGCCTCCGGCGCAATCATAAACCCGCCACCCTCCCGCCCACCGTTGCAAATCGTGAACATGAGCGCTTTTTCTTCCCAACGCTCTTCACCCATTTCAATCTTCATCAAAGCCGGGTCGTGATTTAACAGGATGGTCTGGATTACAGCTGTCAGATACATCAAAAAACCGCGCACAACCGGTAATTTGTGCGAACGGATGGTCACGACCGCATCAAACC
>CAZLJB010000674.1:0-2310 GCA_964559195.1 uncultured Anaerolinea sp.
GAACAGCCGCGCGTCACCTACACCTACGATGTTGCTGGTACGCAATATCAGGGCGAGCGTATCAACTTTTCATTCGCCGATATCTTTGACAAAAAAGAAGCCGAGGCCGCCCTCGCCCCCTACCCGCTCAACGCCAAGGTACTTGTTTATTACGACCCAGCCAACCCATCCCAAAGCAGCCTCGAACTGCGCCATACCGGCCTCGCCAGCGGCATCTTCGTCGGCTTGATTATCTTCCTGCCTACCTGCCTGTGCCTGGCCGTCGGGCTCTACGGCATGTTCACAGCCCAGGGAAAATAAAGAAAAAATCAGCAATTCCAAATCTAAAATTGGTAAGCCCATCTATTGAGCTGTTCTTTGGTATAGCAGTGATGATATATCTGATCTGGTGTGTTTGGAAGCTCTGCCGGCTTGCAAATTTGCTTGGTAAATTGAAGAGTGAAGGATTGCTGACCGAAGTTGAATTCAGTGAATAGAAGAAACAATTATGGGATAAGATTTTTTGAGGAATGATCGGGTTTTGATTTTAAAAGGGCTGCCCTAAAATGGGCAGCCTTTTTAAAAAGTGTTGGTAGGAGCTCGTTTGTTCTGTTATAGCCAACGATAAAACATATCCGGGCGAAGACGGGTTATTCAGTCCTGATGACGATTAGGCATTTATGGTAATTGGCATCGGTCGAATGCTTTTTGCGGTTAAAGATTGGATATTTAAACCACTAAAAAGGATGCTTTTAGGCACCAATCAGTTTCTTTGGACGCGGTGTTAGCCTGCGGTTATTGCCCTGTATTAACTACTTGGAGGTTGGTGAACATAATTGGGGTCGGCTGAGCCATTCAACCTGTTAATCATGGACTTGAAGGTGTCCAGCGCTGCGCTGAGCTATTCGAGCGGCGAAGCCCGAGGGACTTGCTCTTCTGGTTTTCATGAGCGTCACCTTCTCGTTATCTGCGGCGCGCACGATCAGGATCAGGGCGTCCAGTGCGTTCAGGCTAAGGTGCTGGCGGTTCAAAATGTCCTGGTTGATGCCGATCCAGGCGCCCAGGCGAATTCTGGTTGTCATAATTATTGCTCCTTTGGTTGGGTGGGATTTAAACAAAAACTTCTGCCCGTTGATCGGAGCAGGAGTTCTTTATTTTGTAAGTTTGGGTTATTCAGGTGGTGCCTTCGGGTACAAGACCGGCTTTTCGGGCTGGCTTTCTTCGACTAAGAAGGGGGATTCGGGTTCGAAGCCCAGTTTTTCGTGCCATTTAACGGAGAGCGTGATGGCGATGGTAGAATCCCAGCAATCAAACGAACCAGTTGTTGTGCTTAGTGGTCTTGAGAGGCTTTTCTGGGTTGGAAACCACAAACAAGTTCTCGATCCCAACATAAACGCTACTGTATTTCTGCCGAAACAGTTGACTCAGGCTCAATTCGGCGGGTGAACGGGCAGCGGTGTTACCAGGCAGAGCATGATCAAGTCCATCAAAGTATTGGCTCGCTTGGGAAAGGATTTGTTGCGGCCTTCTCGAAACTTCTAATTGTGTAAAGCCTCCCTGGAGTTGGTGAGCAACCGCAGGTTCCTGGGTTGACGGCTGGGTTGGGTGATTTTCCGTGCACCAAAGATGCCACAAAACCATGTTTCCTGAAAGCCCTAATTTTGTCCAAAGCCCAGGCGGGATGGGATGTGGCTTTTATTTTTCGAAGTTTTTTGGGTTAGAAAAGAGCTTTTCAATCTGCGCCAGAACCTCGTGTGTTTGATCCAGCGATCCCGGGATACGCCGAGCGCTACTTTGGTTTGCTGGCTCTGGAGTAGGAACCGCCTGGATGGGTTTAATACTTTCTTGAGGGGTAGGCCAGACTGCGGGGCGGGCCACAACCAGCCGGTCTGGCGGGTTGACCAAGGGGCCCAAAAGCTTTTTGGCTTCTTCTTCACCAGCCAAAAGCTGAATATCGGTAGGGGAGTTGATCAAGATTTGCGGACGCCGTTCATAGGCTGTTAGCATGCCAGTCACACTCAGCCACTGATCCTGGTATTCGTCCGGATTTTTACCGCTGGCCTCAAAAAGCTGCAGCGCTTCATTCCACAACACGATAGTAAAGCATTTCCAGCGCCAGGAGCCGATATTCAGGAACACGTGCGGGGTGTCATCTTTGGATGTGCCGCGGAAAATTTCGCTGACCTTGCCCACCACGGTGATCCCTTTACCGACTTGCGTAAGCAGGCGTAAACGGAAATTGGCATCGAAAATAGGGGTTTGTGGGCTGAGAGCGACAGGGATTTCTCGCCGCGTAACATCCAAAGGATGGAGGGCGACAAAATCGGCCAG
>CAZLJB010000675.1:0-2306 GCA_964559195.1 uncultured Anaerolinea sp.
AACCGGGTTGCCAGAAAACGGGCATCCGCCAGGCCCTTCCCAACGGACATCAAGGCATGGTTCGAACCAACCGGCAGAAAAATCCTATCAAATTCTTTGCCCGAGAACAGGTGAAGATGGCTTTCTGCATGATCGATCAGGCTGGCCGCTTTTTGAGCTGCATTTGACAACCCAATTAGAGCAGATGCCAGGGCTTCATTGTGAAGCCCTGGCATCTGTCCGGCCTCGGCTTCCACATGGCCCATATCATTGAGCAGCAAAACTGCCTGGGCACCCAAATCCTGTCGTAAATTTACCAGCAAGGCAGCCAAACCAGTCGGTTCAACTTTTGCGGGTGAGCTTTTTTCTTTTTTTTCTTCAGGATGGACAATCGTACGAACCAACCCAAGGCAGTCCTCAACCGCTTCCAGAAAATCACCAGTTGAGATCGGTTTTGGAAAAAAAGCGTCAGCAGATGCATCATTGATCTGCTTCAACAGCCAGGGTTCAGAAACACCAGAAACGATAATAACTTTGCCATTCGGGTTAATGACACGGAATTTTTTCATTAATTCCAGGCCATTAATACCCGGCAGGCGAAAATCAGCCACAAGCAAATCCACCCTGGTACGGCTGGCTTCAAGGATACCCTCTTCACCCGATTGAGCCTCTGAAACAATCAGACCCTGCTCGATCATTTCCAAGGCAGAGCGCAGCAACCGACTGAAAGTTCTCTGGTCATCCACAATCAAAACATGATGGGGCATCAGTTTACTCCAGTAAAACCTGTCCTAAGCCTCCCAGCAGGCCACCCAATGATCGGTACCAATTTCGCGGAATTCAGGTTCCTTTTGAGAACAAATATCAACTGCAATTGGGCAACGCGGGTGGAAGCGGCAGCCAGAAGGTGGATTAAGCGGGCTGGGAACATCTCCCTTCAGGATGGTGCGTTCACGCTTCAAAGTAGGGTCAGGGATCGGGATCGCTGACATCAGGGCGCGCGTATAGGGATGCAGAGGCTGGGCGAATAAATCATCACGATCAGAAAGTTCGACCATTTTCCCGAGATACATAACTGCTACCCGATTCGAAATATGCTCAACCACGCTCAGGTTGTGTGCAATAAACAGGTAGGTCAAGCCAAATTCCTGTTGTAAATCCTTTAAAATATTGAGTACCTGCGATTGAATCGAAACATCCAGGGCAGAAACCGGCTCATCGCATACAATAAATTTAGGGCGGAGCGCCAAAGCCCGGGCAATCCCAATCCGCTGACGCTGACCACCCGAAAATTCATGGGGATAACGGCGGGCGTGGTAGTCCTCAAGACCGACTTTTTTGAGGGTATCGAGCATAATCTCATAACGCTCTTTGGGCGTCCCAATCCGGTGAATATTCAGCCCTTCCATGACCGACTCGCCTATCGGCATACGAGGATCCAGCGAAGCGTAAGGATCCTGGAAGATGATCTGCATATTGCGGCGCATAACTTTCATTTCTGATCCGGCCAGCTTGAGGACATCCTTGCCATCAATGATCACAGAGCCAGAGGTGGGTTCAATCAGCCGCAGCATGGTCCGGCCAATGGTGGTTTTACCACAGCCCGATTCACCTACCATTCCGAGGGTCTCACCCTCGCGAACCACAAAGCTGACGTCGTCAACTGCGCGGACATAATCCTTGACACGCTGCAGCAATCCTTCTCGGACGGGGAAATATTTGACCAGGTTTTTTACCTGGATAAGTTCGTTAGCTGTATTCTGACTCATCAAAAACTCCGCTTGGCATGCCACCGAAAAGCAAAGGTGCGGCGGCCCGCACATTGTCCCGAATCGATTACGGGAGAGAAATGAATTGAAGGATTATTTCAGCGGCGCACGGTGCCCATCAGTATCCTGATAGAGCCAGCAGCGCACAAGATGATCTGGACTGTATGCAAAAAGACCAGGTTCTTTTTCGGTGCAAATGGAAAGGGCATATTCTGTTCGGGCCCGGCAGCGTGGGGCAAACCGGCACCCAACTGGCAAATTTACCAGGTTTGGAACCGTCCCGGGAATCACTTCCAGGCGTTCTTTAAGCTTGCCGAGAATCGGAATGGAGCCGATCAACCCCTGGGTATATGGATGCAAAGGCTTTTCAAAAAGCGGCTGCACATCTGCCTGCTCGACAATGTAACCGGCGTACATAACCGCCACCCGCTCAGCCATCTCTGCCACCACGCCCAGATCGTGCGTGATCAGAATAATGGCAGTACCGATATTCTTACGCAGGTTGCGCATCAAATCCAGGATTTGAGCCTGAATTGTGACATCCAGGGCGGTGGTGGG
>CAZLJB010000676.1:0-2304 GCA_964559195.1 uncultured Anaerolinea sp.
AAAATGAAATCCAGCCAGGCTTTTGTTTCAGCGGACGGTTCGTTCATCAACAATAGATACAACGGTCTGACCAAAGGATAGCTTTTCGACAGTATCGTCTCGGGTGTTGGTTGGACGCCGTTCAACGCCAGAAGCTGAAGGCTGTTGTCTACAAAATTTTGGGGCAGGATCCCGATCGCCCCCGGTTCCGCCGCAACCGCGGCGCGCAGAGCGGCATTGGATGGCAGGATGTCAGCCGGATCACCCACGATCGGGAGCTTATCCATCACCAGCGCTTTGAAGACCTTCAACATGGTGTTATTTTGCTCAAGTACCGTGATCGGTAAATCCCTGCCGCCCACCTGCTTCCAATTAACAATCTCGCCTGAAAAAATGGAGCGGAGATCAGCAATGGTTAAGGTTTTCAACGGATTATCCAGGTTGACCACCACCACCAGGCTGTCATACGCCAGGGGAATAATCTGCATACCAGGATATAATATTTTTTCTGCGGGAGTGAGGGCGCGGGAAGTCATCCCAATATCGGCCCGACCGCCCCCCACCTGCGAGATACCGGAGGCGCTGTCGGTCACAAAATAGTTGAAAAAAAGATCGGGATGCTGCCGGTTGAAAGCCCTGCTCAAAGGCCTGGCCAAATCAGCGACTGTGGATGACCCGGCGATCAACACTGCTTTATCAGCGTTCTGAAAAGCCATTAAACCGGCCGGCGCCGGCTGGTAAATCACTCCATCCGGCAAGACAAATCCTTCCGGCCAAATGGTATGGTCATCATACTTAACCCCGTCCAAAATGGCGTCACCCAGACCCAGTTTTTGCCACTGGGATTCGCTCAAGTTCGCAATCACGGTGTCATCCAGCTTTTTCCAGTCCAGGAGCTCAGGGGTCGCAATCAGTTCCGCCGCGCTCAGATTTGCGCCGCGCAGATCGGCGCCGCGCAGGATCGCCCCTACCAGGTTGGCGCCTGCCAGGGATGCGCCGGAAAGGTTAGAACCTGTCAGATCAGTACCCATCAGGCTGGCGCCGCTCAGGTTGGCATTCTGCAGGTTGGCGGTAACCAGGCTGGCCAGGTTGATCCAACCTCCGCGAAGATCCGCGGAACGTAAATCAGCCCCGCTCAGATCGACCTTATCCATCAAACCACCGGCCAGATTTACCCGATCCATTTTAATTCCGGCCATTTTGGCCTTGTCCATGTAAGAACCGGCCAGGTTTAAATGGCTAAGATTGGCGTTTACCAGGCGGGCTTCCATAAAAGAAACGGCGGTCAGCTTCGAGGAAGTCAGGTTTACCCCGGTCAAATCGGCCAATTCCAAATCTGCGCCGATCAAAACGGTATTGGTAAATATGGCGCCCGAAAGATAAGTTTTCTGCAAGTTTGTGCCAACCAGGAATGCGTCTGTCAGGTCGGCTGATTGCAGGGACGAACCATAAAAATCAACCCCGCTCAAATCGGCGCCCCTGAAATCCACATTTCCAAAGTTGGACTGCCGCGCAGTTGAATTAACCATCACCGCCTTGCGAAGGTTTTTCCCGTTCCAATCAACCCCGCCCATTTTTTCCCCCAGGCAGGTAGGAGGACAGCCGTCCGTGCAGCCTGCCAATAAGGTGGATGCCAGGATCAGGCTAATCAGCAGCAGTAATTTTTCATGGAAAGGTCTCATGACACCTATGATCTTACGGAACCGGTGTTGGTGTGGGGTTGGGTGGGGTTGTTACCGCAGGCAAATCCGTCGGTTGGACTCCTATTATATCAGGAAGGATTTCGGATGGCAGGGCTGCGGGTGTCGGGCTGAGCGCTGGCGACGGGGTGCCGGTTGGCATGGGGGTATTAAAATTGGGTAAGGGTAATAAAAACGGCGCATTATTGGGCACCAGCATGACTTGAATATTGGGCGACAGCTTATCCACATACCGCAGGGTGATCACATCCGGGTTGCGAGCCAGGGCCTTGCCTAACATATCCAACGCATCCGCTTCGGCCTGGGCAATCGCCCGAATCCTGGCCGCTTCACCACCGGCCAGTTTTTGGATTTGTTCGGCTTCATATTGTTTTTTCACCGCGTCCTGCATGGCAACCTGTTTCTTTTCCACCGCGGTGGCGTATTCGTTGGAAAAGCTGATATTCCTGAGCAGGAAGTCATCCATGATGAAACCCCGCTGCCCAAGGGTATCCTTTAATTCAGTGCTCAGGTCGTTCTCGAGATCCATACGTTTGGAACTGTTGACCTCATCCACCTTGTACTGTGACACATAGGTGCGGATTAATCCGCGCATGGTTGGGCGAATTAAATCTTCGATATAGCG
>CAZLJB010000677.1:0-2301 GCA_964559195.1 uncultured Anaerolinea sp.
CACGGCTCTGAACACTCTTTCCCTACACGACGCTCTTCCGATCTGGTTCTGTTCAGGGCACTCTCTGAAGCCAGGGCTGTTTTCGAAAAAGGTGAGACGGAGGCCGAGAAGCTGCGACAGATCGTCAGGGCTGTGTTGGCCGGGGAGCCCCTGGCGCGTTTGGAATATGTCTCCTGCGCAGATTACGACTCCCTGGCAGAATTGGACACCATTCATTCCAAAGCTCTGCTCTCATTGGCAGTCTATTTTGGTAAAACCAGGTTGATCGACAATTTCATCCTGGATTGAACCGGCAGGGCTTTTCCCCGCTGCTAAAGAAAAAGCCAGCTATAACATCAAAACACCCCAAACAGCATCTGATAAAAGTAAACTGAGAATTGCTAACAAAAAACATCCCGAGTCAAAACCCAGGATGTTTTTTGTTATTCTTGTTTGATATTTTAGACGTACTTGATACTGGCATCAAGTTGTTTCCCAAACTGAGCCATTTGCTCCTTGGTCATCGCTTGCATTTCAGTGGCATGCACGCTGTTGCCGTGTTCCATCGCTTTTCGCATGGTTTCTTCCTTGTTCGCGCCGGTTGTTTCAAAATTACAATCCAACCCAAGATCCTTACAGGCGAATTTCATCATGTTGTTTTCTCCTTGAATGTTTTCGTACCGATAATGGGCTTACCAATTTATATTACTACTAAAATTATCCGATTACAACGTATTGAGCGAAATTCTAATTTAAAATTAAGCCAATCGATAATATTATTTGCTGGAACCAACCATCTTGAATTTGCCTAAAAATTTCATCCTGCAAGTTGGTTTCTTTGGTTGAAATTTGGGTAATTGTTATTGAAATTTAGTCACTATGATTGGAAGTGAGAAATCTGGGGAGTGGTTTTTGTTTTTTCTGTTAGGGAATTCGGAATGATTTCCGGTGGATGTCTGCTAATCCAAGACATAGGATGGCAGAGCGGTGAATGGCTGTGCCATAACCTTTATGACGTCCCAATTCATAACCGGGGAATTGTGCATCCAGGTTGCGCATGAAGGCATCACGGGTGGTCTTGGCCAGTACTGATGCCGCAGCAATGCTTAAGGATTGAGTTTCACCTTTGATAAGTTTTTCGCCGGGGTAAGGGCAGTTTTTCCAGTGGATAAAGTCAAACAAAAAATATTGAGGCAGGGCTGCCAGGCCCTCAATGGCCCGCTGCATGGCCAGCCGGTTGGCAGGCAGAATGCCAATCTGGTCAATTTCGAGGTTGGAAACTGAGCCAATGGACCAGGAAACCGACACGGATTTTATCTCTGTTGCCCAATATTCACGCTGGGCGGCAGTCATTTTTTTTGAATCACGTACGCCCACCAGCCTGTTTTGAATGTTGTTCTGGTTGGGAAGAATAACCGCCCCGGCCATGATTGGGCCGGCCCAGGCGCCACGCCCGGCTTCGTCAACTCCGCCAACCAGGGGAAAACCTTTATCCCAGAGGGCCTGTTCAAGAGATAGACCGGGCTTTTCAGCCATAAAGTCCCTGCCGCCCGTTGCGACGGATTTTGATCAGGTCGAGAAACATTCGCCAGGAATCGCGAAAAATGTTAATCTTGCTCTCCGGGTTGAAATACCAGGGGATCGGGATTTCAAGGATGGGGTAATGCCGGTGGCTGGCGATGTAGAGCAGTTCTACGTCAAATGACCAGCCCATCAAGGTTTGGCTGCGGAATAAGTCTTCAGCGGCATCGGCACGAAACATTTTGAAGCCGCACTGCGTATCATGCAGAGCGGGTAATACCAGGAAACGGATCAGGCTGTTGAAAACGCGACCGGTGAAATGGCGGTAGGATGGTTCGTTATAGCGTACTGACCCAGGGGCTTCACGTGAAGCGATTGCGATGGGAAGATCGATAAGCGGGGGAAGGAAGCGGGTAATTTCTGCGACTGGCATGGAAAAATCTGAGTCTGCGAAAAAGCGATAGGCTCCGGTGGCTGCCAGCATTCCTTTTTTTACAGCGCGGCCCTTGCCTGGTAGATCTTCATGGAGTACCTGCACCGTGGAATGGCGGCTGGCATAATCGTTTGCAACCGCCAGAGTACGATCCTGACTTCCATTCTCTACTACCAATATTTCTGTTTCAAAAGACTGGTTGGCAGCAAAATACACCACCTGCTCCAGAGTCTGGGGCAGGCGGTTTTCTTCGTTGTGAGCGGGGATGATAATGCTCAGGAATGGATTGGACATTAATGATTAATGTAAAGATATATTGCGAAGGCCGCCATGGCACACAACCAAAAGAGCAGGACACCCCCCAGGAT
>CAZLJB010000678.1:0-2295 GCA_964559195.1 uncultured Anaerolinea sp.
CAGCCAACTTTACCTTCATCTGAAAAAACAGATTTTGGAACATTTCTGGGAGTGGGCCAAATCGATCCGTGAATTCTGAAACTAAAGGTTCTAATTCACTTTCAAGTCGCAAGCTTGCAATTCGACGGTATAAACGCAATCGCAAGTCTTGATTTGGGATATACGAAGCTGGAATTCCAATAGCAAGGGGCAGGTCAACCGTAACCGGTTCCTTGAGCTCGTCTTCAAAACTCGAAAAAGGACCGGAAACCGGGACAATTGCGAGAGGGAAAGTTCCGACATTCTGGGATTCTGTGACGGCACTCATCGCGCGTCGTAATTTTTTTACTTCTGTGGCCAGCATACGCGTATATAAGTGAAATCCGACTGAAGAAATTTGTCCGGATTGTCGCATCCCTAACAATTCTCCTGCGCCTCGAATCTCCAGGTCACGCATCGCAATGGAATAACCCGCACCAAGCTGGGTATTTTCAGCAATAACTTCCAACCGTTCCTGGCCCTCCAGGGTAGGCGATTTTTTTCGGTGTCGAAAAAAATAGGCGTAAGCACGTGATGCTGCTCGTCCTACTCGTCCACGCAGCTGATATAACTGGGCAAGGCCAAAAGTATCTGCGCGGTCAACAATCAGTGTGTTTGCATTCGGGATATCCAGGCCGCTCTCAATGATGGTGGTGGAAAGCAAAATATCAATCTGAGCCTCGGTAAACTGGTGCATAACCGATGCCAATTCTTTTTCATCCATTTGACCATGACCAATCCCGATTCGGGCTTCAGGGATAAGTATTTGCAAGTGCATTTTCATCGCATGGATAGTTTGCACTCGATTATGAACAAAAAACACCTGTCCACCTCGTTCCAATTCACGCAAAACAGCCTGGCGCACCAGTTTTGGCGCATAAGGTCCAACATGAGTAATGACCGGCAGGCGTTCTTCGGGTGGTGTATTTAAATTAGAAATATCGCGCACCCCAGTTAACGCCATATAAAGTGTCCGTGGTATAGGAGTCGCTGTCAGGGTTAAAACATCAATTTCGGTTCTGAGTTTTTTAAAATGCTCTTTATGAGTAACGCCAAAGCGCTGCTCTTCATCGATAATAACGAGTCCAAGATCCTTAAACTCCACATCCAGAGAAATCAGGCGATGAGTACCGATAATAATGTCAACCTGACCAAGCAGTAATTTTCGAAGGATTTCGGTTTGTTCTCGTGGGGTTCTAAATCGCGAAAGCATTTCCACGTTGACAGGATAAGCAGCCAGACGCTGCTGAAAAGTCTCATAATGTTGCTGAGCCAGGACGGTTGTCGGTACAAGTATTGCCACTTGTTTTCCATCCTGAACAGCTTTAAAAGCTGCCCGTAGCGCAACCTCAGTTTTTCCATAACCGACATCACCACATAAAAGCCGATCCATGGGACGAGCAGTTTCCATATCACGCTTGATTGCTGCGATCGCGCTAACCTGGTCAGTTGTCTCGATATAGGCAAAACTATCTTCCAATTCCTTCTGCCAGGCTGTATCTGGCTTGAAAGCGTATCCATTAATCGTTTGCCGCCGGGCATATAAATCCAATAATTCTTCCGCAACCTTTTTGACGGCTTCCTTCACATTCTTTTTGGCATTCGCCCATTCTGCAGTACCCAATCTCGTAACATTAGGCTGCCCACCTTCTGTACCAATGTAACGCGTCAATCGGTCGGCCTGAAAAACAGGGACAAATACCTGATCACCGCCATCATATTCAACAACCAGAAACTCCCGCTCATGTTTGTCCAGGACACGGTGGACCAACCCCATGAAACGGCCAATGCCATAATCAACATGCACGATATAATCCCCGGCTCGTAGGTCTGCAAATGCCGCTTCAGGTGCGTCACCTGTCCGATTGGCAGCCTGGCGTGGATTGCGATGAACTGGGCGCTCCCACCCAAATATTTCCGAATCAGTTATTAAGTGGAGCGGAGATTCGGACTCAGGAGCGAGAACCCAGCCCTCGGAGAGAGAGCCTTCCACAAAATGAATATGCGGCTGGGAAACTGAGCCTGCCTCAAGAATGTCATCATTATTTCGAAAATGCTCCAACCAGAGCTCTTGCAAACGCTCGATTTGACGGGAAACAATCACAACCTGGTCACCCTGGCTCGTGACGGATGAAAGATAATCGACAAACGGTTTCAGCCTTCCCCCAAATCTTTGATCATGACCGAATAGATCTCTAAAAGTGGATTTCTCATCCACCCCTGAACCACGACCCAGTTCGAGGAACGGATGTGATTGAATAGAATCCAATAACTCGG
>CAZLJB010000679.1:0-2291 GCA_964559195.1 uncultured Anaerolinea sp.
TAGCTTCAGGTGACTGGAGTTCAGACGTGTGCTCTTCCGATCTATCTTTAAAATTAGTATTCAAATCAAGATTTGCAACAACCCGATCGTAAGCGTTATGCACTTGATTGTAGAGCTTTTGAGATTCCTGGGTTGCGTAACCCAGGCTCCAAGTGCGGGTAAAATCATAAAAATAGCCTCCACCGGGCTCTTGGGGATAAATATCAAAAACAATCGTCTTGCCCAAACACATTAGGTCATCCGGGTTTCCCTGCGAATGAGGTACCCCTGCATCATGTCCCAAAGAAAAAATAAAGCCCTCACTTGGTACAGCCTGCCGTTCTGCCAGCCACAAATTTATTTTGGCCTTAACATCTCCCAGTTTCAAAAGAGACCCATCATCTTTTAACAATATCTCTTCAGCATTTACCACACAATTGGTTAGGAAATCTGCTGTTAAACCAACGACATCTGTCGTCACTTTTCCCATTTGTCGAATTCGGGCAACTTCAATTTCATCTTTTGTTTCCATCGCATACAAAAAGAGAGAGTTTTCCCGAGTCTCTCCAATAAACTCAACAAAAGGTATGATTTTCTGAGCTTCGATTAGCATTCCAAACATCCCACCCAAATCTACGTGGCCATAAATTCCAACTCTACCATTTACCATCAAGTCACTTAATATATTTTTTAATCGCAACGCCCCCATCAGGTTGGGATCACCTTTTGCCTGAATTATTAAATCTTGCCAAGGATATTCATCATAAAGATGAACATCTAATTTTGACTTGGCTGCTTCATCTCTTTCCATAGCATTACAAAATAATACCGCATCCTGCCCCCTTCTCTTGATCAAGGTAGCACCGGTGACATGCCCACCTCCAGTTAAATAAGTCATTGGAGGATTGTTATCGGCATTTCCAAAAACGATAATCGCATCAAAATTTCGGTTCAACATCAAGGAATCTATATCCGATTTCATTTTCTCTCCAAATTATTTTAATATTTTGTCGACTTTCAAGACGATCGCGCTAATTGTAGCTTCAGAATATCAATTACCAGTTTGTCCTGCTCTGGAAAAACGGTTCGCGGATCAAAAAGGATCTGATCATTTTGTATTCGCGCGATCAATGCTGGTTTAAATTGACGAAGCTTAGATAAAAAATTTTTGGTTGAATTAACTCTGAGTGATAATAGCCAACTTGGCAAAGACTCACCCGGCAAAGAACCACCGCCGATGGTCGATTCTCCCATAATCACTTCCCCGGCTCCAATTTCGCGCTGCCAATTTTCGGCTCTCCGCTTAACAATATCAATCGGCATTGAAATCATACACCACAAAGGGATTTCTCGTTCTACCTCATCTTTTAGATAATGTAAAAGGGTGGCATTTAAACCGGCGAGACAGGTTTTATCAGCACGAACTGCCCTGGCCAGTGGGTGACGCTTTATTTTTGCTATCAAATCACTTCTTCCAAGAATAATTCCAGCTTGAGGACCTCCAAGAAGCTTGTCCCCAGAAAACATGACCACATCTGCTCCTGCCTGCAGGGATTCTTGAACTGTCGGCTCATGTTCCAATCCAAACTTGGCAGTATCAATCAGTGCCCCAGATCCAAGGTCATCTATAAATATCGTCCCTTTTTTGTGCGCAACTTCAATAATTAAATTAAGGTCAGGCTCCTCGGTAAACCCAATAATCCGAAAATTTGACCTGTGGGCACGCATAACCAACGATCCTAATGGTGAGTTATTTTCGCCAAGCGCCTCCTCGAAATCCGAAAGACGAACTTTGTTCGTTGTTCCAATTTCGATCAAACGCGCGCCAGATTGCTTCATTACGTCAGGAACCCGAAAACCGCCTCCAATCTCAACAAGCTGTGAACGCGGGATTACAACTTTCTTCCGGTTTGCAAGAGCGGTCAAAACCAACAAAACTGCGGATGCGCAGTTATTAACAACCAATCCAGCTTCGGCTCCTGTCAGCTGTCTAAGTAGAGTTTCAATATGAATCGAGCGACTACCTCTTTTGCCATTGGTTAAGTCAAATTCCAGATTTGAGTATCCGTTTGAAATTTCTTCCATCGCTCGAATTGCTGTTTGGGAAAGAGGGGCACGGCCAAGATTTGTATGTAAAATTACTCCGGTCGCATTAATCAATGGTTTAAGAGTTGGGGATGTCCATTCCGATAAATAACCAGCACTCCGTAATAGAATGCTATCATTGGACACAATTTCCATTCCACCCACAATTTCAAGTCTGGTTTTGTCCAGAGTAAACCGAATCGCATGCACGGTTAATGGTCGACCAT
>CAZLJB010000680.1:0-2284 GCA_964559195.1 uncultured Anaerolinea sp.
ACATGCCGCGCGCTTTGAGGGCGGAGAACAGCTGGCGCGTGGGCGCAAAATCGAGAGGCAGGTCGTTTAAATCATAAAATCGAATACCACTGGCGAGCAAAAAGGCCAGGATAAGCGTGAAAACCAGGGATTTGCGATTACCGAAGAACCAGGTCATATAGGTTACGAGGGGATGGCAAGTTAAGGTGGCGGATGGGTGGGTAGGGATCAGGCTTTTTTTAAATATTGGCGCAGGCGCATATAGATGCCACGCAGATTTTTTAGACCGATCAGCGCCAGGATGGCATAAACCACACGGTGCCACTCTTTTAATACCACGATTGGCGTGAACTTGAAAGCCCGCCAGTAGGCGGCGAGCGCAGAAGTGTACTGGTTGCCATCCAGCAGGTAAAAGGCATCAAAGCGGTTGGCGCCGCCCAGGATGCGGGCCTTGTTTTGAGCATACAGGCCAGAAAAATCAGGGTTTGATTTCATCCATGCTACCAGCCGAAAGCCTTCACGGCCAAATTCGGCTGTGCGGGCCAGGTTCTTGGCATCGGCATGATAGCGCGCAGCGGCCAGGGTTTCAGGGATATAAACGGTTGGAGCCAGGCGTGCCATGCGCAGCCAGAGATGGTGATCGAGCAAACAGTGAAAGCTGGGGTCCAGCAAACCAACCTGCTTGAGCAGCGAATGCCGGATAAAGACGGCCGGCTGGCTGATGATACGAAAGGACATCAATTCCAGCAGGCTGAAAGGTTGGAAGATTTGCAGGTTGAAAGCTTTGCTTTCAGCATCGACCGATAAGACATTGCCATAGACCAGCCCGACCTGCGGGTTTTGCTCAAAAGCCTGGACGGCGCGTGCGATGGCACCGGGCAGGTAATAGTCATCCGAGTTCAGCCAGGCGACGATCTCACCCGTACACTGTTGCAAGCCTTTGTTGATGGCATCCGCCTGGCCCTGGTCTTTTTCGGAAACCCAGCCGGTCAGACGATGCTCATATTTTTTAATGATCCCGAGGCTTGAATCACTGGAACCGCCATCCATGACGAAATACTCAAGGGCTGGGAACCCGGAATCCAGCACAGAACAAATGGTTTGTTCCAGGAAGCGGGATTGGTTGTATGAGGGTGTCACAATTGAGACGCGCATCAAGGGCTGCCGCTTACTTTTTGGGATGGCTCAGGTCAAAGAGCAGGTAGCCCTTGCCCTGGACCAAAACCGGATAATGGGAGGTGAGCTGCTGCTGGAGACTGGGTTGGCGATCATACTCATCAAAGTCAGTGATCAGAAAATAATCCTTATTAGAAGCCAGCCTGGCAAAAGTATCCTCAAAGTTGGAGATGTCGACCGAGGCGGGCCAAGGGCTGGAATTTTGCCAGCCGTAATAAGCGAGCGGGTAGCCGTAATCTGTGGTCAGGGCCAGTACGCCAGGCTGGTGACCGACTGCATTACCGACCTGGCTCCAGAAGGCAGCCTGTGGACGGTAATCATTTTCACGCTGCTTGATGTATTGGTCGACGGTGGTCAGCAGGCAGGAACCTATTATTAAAGATATCACAATGATCTGCAAAGAACGTGCCTGTTGAATTTTTTCAAGCACAACCGGCAGAATGACGCGGGCAAGTTGGGCCAGGCCCAGAGCCGCGATCGGTATGAGCGGCAGGCTGTAGTAATCGTGGCTCGAGATGTGATGGGCAAAGGCCATCCCGAAGATGAAGTAGGCGGCCCACAGGCTGGAGATGAATATTTTGGCTGGTTTGCTGCTCAAGACCAGCCAGCCCAGCACGGTCAGCGCAAGCCAGGGTACGGCGGCGATGTCTTCCAGCTTGAGAAACCAGCGCAAGTAAAAGAAGGGGCTGATCCACATTTCCGGGTAAAAACGCCCGCCAAACTGCTGGTCAAGAAAGCCGCCCATCAGGGTGCCGTAGAAGAGATAAGCGCCCGGCGGCAGGATTCCCAACAGTACGATGGCCCAGGTTTGAGGATTTTTTAGAGATTTGATGACTCCGACCTGTGCAAAAATGACACCGGCGGCGCCTCCGATTACAAAGAAGGCTGCCGGGAACTTTACAAAAATGGCCAAACCGCCTGAGATCCCGGCGATCAGCGCCCACTTCCAGGCGAGCTGCCGGCCCCAATTTTCCATGCTCCACCAGAAAATGATCAGAAGCATGACCATCAAGGGGTCGGGTTGAAAGGCGCGGCTGGCGCTGACCGAATAGGGTATGAGCAGGTAAAACGCCAGGAATGCCAAGGAATATGTGGAACAATTTGAAGGCTTAGATGAAATTATTTTAGA
>CAZLJB010000681.1:0-2282 GCA_964559195.1 uncultured Anaerolinea sp.
ACACGGCTCTGAACACTCTTTCCCTACACGACGCTCTTCCGATCTTATCCGCCAGGGTGCCCCCAAAGATGTTGCCGATGGCCGAACCGCCCATGAACAAGCCTGCGATGATGCCGTATGTCACCGGCGACTGTCCCAGATCGGAGAGATACTTGGGGACAAAGGTGATCATGTTTTGCTGAGTCCAGGCCTGCATACCGCCCACCAGGGCCAGGACGACAATCATTTGCCGGTTGACAGGCCCGCGTGGGCGGGCGGCCTCGCTTTTTTTGTGCTCGGCGTGCACCGCCTGCCGGCTGCGCAGCTGCCAGCCAGTGTTCAACCCGACCGGGATCAGCAGCAGCGACAACCCGAGCAGCCCCACATCCCCATAACGATCCAACAGCGGCCCACTGACAATCGGGCCAAAGAAGTAACCAAACTGCCCGGCGAAGAAGAACAGCGAAGCCGCGGTGGTTTCGCGCCCGGCGTACAGGTCGCGCCCCACCAGAGTGGCTTCCATCGTCCCGGAGGGGTGGAAGGCGGCCGAACCCAGGCTGCCAAGGATCAGGCAGGCGATCGAGGCCGGCCCGCTGATCAGAACCGCCAGGGAGAAGAAGATGCCCATCCAGGCGATGCCCAGGGCCGCCAGCCAGCGCGTGCCAATCCGGTCGGCCAGCCAGCCAAAGACCGGCTGTGAGGCAGAGGCCGCCCAGACATAGCCGGTGCTGATCGCCGCCAGGGTGGTATTGGTCAGACCAAGCGAGGCACTCAGGTAGGTAAGCGAAATCGGGCGCGTGCCATTGAGCAAGTCGACGCTGAAATGCCCCAGCGCGACCGATGAGAAGACACGGTCGCGCAGGATGCCGAACGGGGAAACGGGTTTAGCGGTTGGGATTGCATTGCTGGATGTAGTCATAGATATTCACCGTGATGGTATTTAAAAAACGTGGTCGTCAAATGGAACACTTAGAGCGTCTCCGCGGCCACTTCAGGTGCCCGATGATGATGCCCAGGATTATAAGCACCCCAGGAGTATACCCGAAGTAGGCCCGGGCGAATTAGCAGCAATTCTCATTTTGAATTGAATTATTTGGAATGAAAGAATTTTTGGCGATAAAACCAGATTTAGAGTTGCGGATTTCGGAGCGAGAGTATTCCACCAAAAACAGCTGCGCAGAAAAATGACTTTGCAAAAGTAAATCCGGAGCTCTTCAGCCAGGGCCAGCCAAACAATAGGTGGCTGATAGCAAATTGTTAGGCAGAAATACCGTCCAGGGGGTATCATAATGATGGATCAATTAACAACCCTGGAGAGAATCCCATGTCCACACCGACCCTTGAAGGACAAAACATAGGCAAATACCGTGTGCTGGAAGCACTCGGGCGCGGCGGCATGGCCCGCGTCTACCGGGCTTACCACCCACAGCTTGATCGCTATGTTGCCATCAAAGTGCTGCGTTCCGACCTGCTCGAAGAGCAGGATCTGCTGGCACGTTTTCAACGTGAAGCGCGCGCAATTGCCAGCCTGCGCCACCCCAACATCGTCCAGGTTTTCGATTTCGACACATTTGCAGGCAACTATTACATGGTGATGGAACTGCTGGAAGGCGACAGCCTGCGCGCCAGGCTGAATGGCTACCGCAGCGCCGGGCAGCGCATGCCCCTGCCCGAGCTCATGCAGATCATCAGCGCGGTTTTAAAAGGGTTGGGATATGCCCACAGTCAGGGCATCATCCACCGCGACATCAAGCCCGCCAACATCATGCTGACCCGCCAGGGCGAAGCCGTGGTGACCGATTTCGGAATTGCCCAGATCCTGGGCAGTAACCAGATGACGGCCTCCGGCCTGCTGATGGGCACCCTCAGTTACATGGCCCCGGAACAGGGTTTACACGGAAGCTGTGACCAGCGCAGCGACCTGTATTCGCTGGGGATCGTCTTCTATGAAATGCTGACGGGTTATACCCCTTTCCAGGCCGATACCCCGCTGGCGATCCTGATGAAACATTTAAACGACCCGCTGCCTCTGCCGCGCAAAATCGACCCCGATTTGCCCCTGGCCCTGGAACAGATCGTGCTCAAAGCGCTCTGCAAGGAACCAGCGGATCGCTACCAGACCGCCCAGGAAATGTCGGCTGCGCTGGAAAAAATACCGCTCCAGGATCTGCCTGCCGGCCCACGGCGGCCGGTGCCGGCCCCGGCTGAGATCAACTCACAGGCCGTTTATTCAGGCACTTCACGCCGCCACATCCTTGAGATCGGAAGAGCACACGTCTGAACTCCAGTCACCTGAAGCTATC
>CAZLJB010000682.1:0-2278 GCA_964559195.1 uncultured Anaerolinea sp.
TTTGATTTACAACCCACCTGTGATTGATGAAGCGCTTGGCTTGCGCAAGAGTGCCGTCCAGGAAAGTGTGCGTCTCTCACAGGATTTGTTGCAGAATGGCGTGCAGAGCGTGGTGTTTGCCAGATCACGGCGCAGTGTGGAAATCCTGTTGAAATATTTACAGGAAGCCGGGAGACCGAAATCAAGCCCAACCTGGCTCGATGCTGCGGTTTCCCCAGTTTCCGCGCCAGGTGTGCGGGGCTACCGCAGTGGTTATTTGCCCGCTGAAAGACGCGAGATTGAAAAAGGTTTACGCGATGGCAGTGTCAGGCTGGTCGTAGCCACCAATGCGCTTGAGCTGGGCATTGATATTGGTGGTTTGGGTGCGGCCTTGTTGGTTGGCTATCCTGGCACAATTGCGAGCGTTACGCAGCAGTCCGGGCGGGCCGGGCGGGGAGATGCACCGGCTGCCTCGATATTGGTAGCCACTCCGAACCCACTCGATCAGTTTCTGGCTCACCATCCTGAATACTTATTTGCCCGTTCTCCCGAGCAAGCCCTGATCAACCCAGATCACTTGCTGATCCTGCTCAGTCATTTACGCTGTGCCTTATTTGAGTACCCTTTTACTAAAGGCGAACGATTTGGCAGCCTGGATGTGGATGAATTCCTTGAGTTTTTGGCGGTAAATAACGAAATCCATTTTTCAGGGAATCGATATTTTTGGATGGCAGATGAATACCCGGCTGCTAAGGTATCTCTGCGTTCTGCCTCACCTGAAAATATTCTGTTGCATGCCGAAGCGGGCGAAGGACCAAAAATTATTGGTGAAGTTGATCTGGAATCAGCTGCCTGGATGGTGCATCCGCATGCCGTTTACCTGCATGAAGGCCAACAGTACTTTGTTCAGGATTTAAACTACGAAACCAAAACAGCAGCGCTGATTCCGGTGGCCTTGGATTATTTTACCGAAGCCCTCCGCGAGACCACCGTCAGCCTGTTGAGTCTGCAGGAAAGTTTGGAAATTTTAGGTGGGCAGAAAGCCTATGGCGAGTTGCAGGTTACCACGCAAGTAACTGGTTTCCGAAAAAAAATGTGGTTTTCGGGTGAAATCATGGGTCAGGAACCACTTGATTTGCCGCCCAGCGAATTGCAAACCACCGGATATTGGATCTCGGTGGCAGAGGAAACGGTCGCGACCCTGGCAAAAAATGGGTTATGGACCAATGCCCCGAATGATTATGGTCCTGATTGGCAAAAAATCAGGGATAAGGTGCGTTCCAGGGATGCTTATACCTGCCAGGTTTGCGGTGGTGTCGAAGGCGTACGCCAACATGACGTTCACCATAAAATCCCATTCCGCCAGTTTTTTCGGAGTGGGTCGGGAGAAACAAAGCCGGGAATCGCAGTTGAACCGTTTTCTCTATCATCACAGCAGCTTGCCCGCGCTAACAGCCTGGATAACCTGCTAACCCTTTGTCCCGAATGCCATCGAAAGGCTGAACAGAACGTGCGTATGCGCAGTGGGTTGGCTGGCTTCGCCAGTGTTCTGGGACAACTGGCGCCCTTGTTCTTGATGTGTGACAGTGGTGACCTGGGGGTGCATTTTGATCCGCAAGCAACTTTTGCGGATGGGGCTCCGGCAGTCGTCTTATATGACCTGGTACCAGCCGGGATCGGGTTCAGCCAAAAGTTGTTCGAGCTGCACACCGAGCTCGTGCAGCGTGCCCTGGAGCTGGTGCTGGAATGTCCGTGTGAGGACGGTTGTCCATCCTGCGTCGGCCCGGCTGGTGAGAATGGTGTCGGGGGTAAGCAGGAGACATTGGCAATATTACAGGAGCTTTCCCAATCCCAGAGATCGTCAGCCAGTCCCTTGATTTGATAGATGTTTTAATTAGATCATTGCTCCGAAGCAGACCTGACTTCCGCTGACAATATAATCTCCAGAAAAAGAGTTGCAACCAAAATTGCCCGCAATTTTTCCGTCCTTGCCAAATTTCAGTGTAGCGTTAACATCTGAAACCGTGGCATTTTGTTGATGGGCTTGGCCAAAAGAAACCAGTTTCCAGGCTGTGCCTGGTAAAACGGCCGGGTTGTTAACTGTTCCAGACGCTGAAAATATACAAATAACCCAATTATCTGTGAACACGTATCTTATGGCCACACCGCCACCCTGCTTGGGTTGAAGAGCCTCCAAACCAACTTGGTTAAAACGCCTGGCCAAGCTGGAAGTAGTGTCCCCAGATTTTATTCCGGCGGAACGAGCCGCTTCGGTATAGAATAACCCATCGGCTACCGC
>CAZLJB010000683.1:0-2272 GCA_964559195.1 uncultured Anaerolinea sp.
ACCGAACACAGGCAGTTGGAGCAGGTTCTGCAAAACACAAACCTCGATCTTCAAAAGTCGATAAAACAACGTGACGTCGCACTGGAAGAGCTGGATATCAAAAAGTTTGAACTGGAGATGCAGAACGGTGAACTGCGCGCCTCGCAGGAGCTGATTGATTTGACACGCGCGCGCTATTTCGATCTATACGATTTGGCACCGGTGGGTTACTGCACCATCAGTGAAAAAGGTCTGGTTCTGGAAGCCAACCTGACGGCGGCCGGCCTGCTGGATGTAACCAAGTCAGCCATGCTTAAGCACCCATTCAGCATCTTCATTGCCAGGCAAAATCAGGACATATATTACCTGAACCGCAAGAAACTGCTTGAAACGGGCCGGCCGCAGTCGTTCGAATTGCAGATGCTAAAAAAGGACGGCTCCACTTTCTGGGCACGCCTGGAAACATCAGATGCGCTGGATACGAACGCGGAGCGCATGACGCGGGTGGTGATCAGCGAGATCAGCGCGCTAAAAGCGGTTGAAATCCAGAACAATGAGAGACTCAAAGAGCTGTCCTGCCTCAACGAAGTCAGCCGGCTGGCTTTCAACCCGGGTCTGACAGAACAACAGCTTTGCGAAAAAGTGATTGAGCGTTTGATCCCTGCCCTGGGATATCCTGAAATTGCAGCTGCGAAGATTAGCCTGAATGGGAGAGCCTGCCAGAGCCCGAATTTCTCGAACTCGTTCAATGCCAGGCTAACAGCCCCCATCTTGCATGCCGATCAGGAATGTGGACAGGTAACGGTTTGTTATACCCGGGCTGCAGCCTTTCAGCTGCCCGAGGAACAAAACCTGCTCGAAAATATTGCAAGCACGCTCGGGTTATGGAACGAGAGAAATATTTCGGATAGGAATGTAAAGAAACTTTCACAGGCCATCGAGCAAAGCCCGCTCTCCATTATGATCACGACGCCGGATGGGACGATTGAATATGCCAACACGCACTTCTGCGATCTGACTGGCTATTCACTCAGCGAAATCGTCGGGAAAAACCCGCGCATCCTGCAGACCGATTATACAAGCAAGGAAGACTACAAGCTACTCTGGGAGACCGTTTTGGCCGGCCAGATCTGGGAGGGTAAATTCCTTAACCGCAAGAAAGATGGCTCTCTTTTCTGGGAAAAAGCTACGATTGCGCCGGTGTTCGATGAAAATAGGCGCATTGCCCACTTTTTGGCCTTGAAGGAAAATATCACGGCCCACAAAATTATGGAAAATGATCTTCGACATAGTGAAAGGCATAACCGGGCTTTGCTGGATGCCATTCCGGATCTGATTTTCCGGATCCGGCGTGACGGCATGATCCTGGATTGCAAAGCCAATCCGAACGATCATCTGATTGAACATCCAGATCAACTGATCGGCTTATCGATTTATGATAATTTAGACGAAAGCCTGGCAGCCGATCTAAGTGCCCTGATTAACCAGACCCTGCGAAGATCGCAGGTTCAAACCAAGATTATTGATTATAAATTGAAAGACGGCAGCCACGTCTTTGAAGTCCGGCTCAAGGTTTGTGGGGACAATGAGGTGGTCGCGATTGTGCGGGACATCAGTGAGCAGAGCCGGTTGGAACAAATGAAAACGGATTTTATCAACCGGGCCAGCCATGAATTGAGAACACCGATCGCCACCATGCTGTTGATGACCAATCTATTGGATGACAAAATGAAGGGCGAGGATTCTGACGAGTATTGGAATGTGTTAAAAAGTGAATTAGACCTCGAGCACAAGCTGATTGAGCATTTGCTCAATACGGGCCTGCTGGAAGGCGAAGATGACCGAGCTAACTTCCGTTCACTCGAAATCGATGAATTGATCCAGCAAGCTGTCAATAGTTTTGAACCGGCAGCCCGTGAAAAAAACATCATACTGAATGCAGCCTCGCTGCCCGCTGAGAAGACCGCGCCGCGCCTGGTACAGGGAGATCAAAATGGCCTGAATTTGGTCTTGACCAACCTGGTCGGGAACGCGATAAAATACACGCCCAGCGGGGGTCAGGTCAGCATCCAGGCACAAAGCCTGGATGGGAAGGTGCTGATTTCGATCATTGATTCGGGCATAGGCATCCCCAGCCAGGATCTGCCGCTGCTGTTCAGTCGGTTTTTTCGAGGCAGCAACGCGATTGATGCAGAAATCCAGGGTACCGGGCTAGGGTTATTCCTGGTGCGCTCGATCCTGGATAAGCACAATGGCAGGATCGAGGTGACCAGCGAACTGGGCACGGGCAGCC
>CAZLJB010000684.1:0-2263 GCA_964559195.1 uncultured Anaerolinea sp.
GCTCTATCAGAAGTGGTTTATCGATTACGTCCCGTCCAACTAGGACCGCCTGATTGATTGAATTTTTGGGGCTTGCTGCCATATATTGGTTGGCAAGCCCCAACTGATATTGAAGTCCCGCTTCTCATGCGGGCTGGGAGGCAAACATTGACCACTGCAACTGAAAAAGCTGGCGAGGGACGCTTATTCCCGGCGGCTGGCAATCTCGCTAAATTGCCCTGGTGGGCACTGACGATTGCGCTGGCTGCGATCATGATTGTCATTAGTATTCTTACCACCCCGGCTTACCAGGATGCCTTTAACTTTATCAGTGAAGGTATTTTCACCACTGTTCGGGTGACCCTGACTGCGTACAGCATGGCCATTCTGGGTGGGCTGTTCCTTGGTCTGGGGCGTGTCTCTAAAAACGTGTTCTATTACAATTTTGCGACCCTGTATGTCGAGTTGATGCGTGGCATCCCCATGCTGGTAATCATCCTGTACGGCGCCTTTGTGGTTGTGCCGCTGGGCTTGCAGATCGTCAATGGCCTGGGTAGCTGGATTGTTGTTTTCCCCCCGCTGGCCGGGTTGGGCAATGCGTTGAAAGCAGTCGATATCCAGCAGGTCGATATGAGCGGGCGTGCCATTGCCGGGCTGGCGATGGGCTACGCTGCTTTTGAGGCGGAAGTGTTTCGGGCTGGGATCCAATCCATTGAACGGGGGCAGATGGAAGCCGCGCGCTCTTTGGGCATGAATTACGTCCAGGCCATGCGCTATGTCATTTTGCCACAGGCTTTACGACGCGTTTTGCCACCGCTTGGAAATGACTTCATCGCCATCCTCAAAGATTCATCCTTGATCTCTGTCCTGGCAGTGCGCGATATCACTCAGTTGGGTAAACTCTACCGCGCCCGATCTTTCAGTTCCTTCGAAGCCTATAACACCATGGCATTTTTATATTTGAGCATGACAATCTCGTTGTCCATGGTCGTAAAATTCATTGAGCGGAGGTCCGGCAATGGGCGCTAACCAGGAGCAGGAAGTCATTATTCAAATCGATAACGTTGTCAAATCCTTTGGCAACACCCGGGCTTTACAGGGCGTCAGCACTACGGTTACGCGCGGCGAAGTCCTGGTGATCATCGGCCCCAGCGGTTCCGGGAAATCAACTCTGCTGCGCTGTATCAATGTGTTGGAACAGCCGGATAGTGGTCATATTGTTGTGGACGGGATCCCCGTCATGCACAAGCGTACCAATATCAATGCCGTACGGGCAGAAGTCGGCATGGTATTTCAGCAGTTCAACCTGTTCCCTCACCTGACGGTTTTGGATAACATCATGCTGGCCCAGCGTATTGTTCGCAAGCGGAACAGGCAGGAATCAGAGAAAATCGCCATGCAGCAGCTCCTACGTGTCGGCATTCCGGAAAAAGCCAGCTCATACCCTGGGCAGCTTTCGGGTGGTCAGCAGCAGCGGGTGGCAATTGCCCGCGCGCTGGCCATGAATCCCAAGATCATGCTGTTTGACGAACCCACCTCAGCTCTCGATCCTGAAATGATCAAGGAAGTTCTGGATGTGATGGTGGCGCTGGCAAAGGAAGGTATGACCATGGTGGTTGTATCGCATGAAATGGGCTTTGCGCGCGCTGCTGCCAACCGGATCGTATTTATGGATCAGGGCCGTATCGTGGAAGAAGGTTCTCCGGATGTCTTTTTTAAGAATCCGCGCGAAGAACGCACCAAGGCTTTCCTGAGTAAGATCCTATAACCGGGTGATTTTAATGACGGTTGCCGGAATGCCAAATGGGACGGTCTCAGCCTCGGATAAGGTCGTTTTTACCATTCGTCACCTGGAAACGTTTGAAGATTTTCATCAAGCTGAAGTTATTCAGCGTGATATTTGGGGGATTACAGATTATACAGAAATCGTTCCAAAGGATATGCTGGTCATCGCGCAAAAAAGCGGTGGGCTGTTGCTGGGCGCCTTCAATCCGGCAGGTGAGATGCTTGGCCTGCTGTTTGGTTTTCTTGGGCGCGCATCCGATGGCCATTGGAAACACTGCTCGCACATGATGGGCGTTCTGCCGGCTTATCGCAATGCTGGCATTGGCGAAGCGCTAAAGGCTTTTCAGCGTAAGTTCGTGCTGGGCCAGGGCCTGGATCTGATTACCTGGACGGTTAACCCGCTGGAGGGTGTCAATGCTTCCCTAAAGTTCGGAAAACTCGGCGTAGTTTGTAGATCGGAAGAGCACACGTCTGAACTCCAGTCACCTGAAGCTATCTC
>CAZLJB010000685.1:0-2262 GCA_964559195.1 uncultured Anaerolinea sp.
CTTGAAGAAGTTTTGGTACGCCAATTCAGAGTGCTGCAGGAAATGATCGCTCTGACAAAAAAAGAACGCAGTTGTTTGTTGAACGATCCAGACCAGGTTATTCAAATCGTGGAGGATAAAGAAGTCCTGCTCGATAGTATGAGTTTAATGGAAGATAAGTGTCGCAAGGTGGTTCAGGAATTATCGCTGGCCATGGCATTGCACTCGGAGAATACATCCATTCGTGATCTCCTGCCCTTTTTTAAGCCCGAAGATGCTGGCCGCATCAGAAATTTATCGGAAGGAATCACCAGCCTTGCCAGCCAGGCCCGTGAACTTAACCGCGCCAACCAGGCCATAGCCTATACAAAACTTGAATGGTTAAAGGCTACCCAGGAATTTTTGATCAGTATTTTTCAACCAGATACCGGTTACCGCTCACCAAAGGGCGGAAATCTCAATCGAGAAGCAGCTGGTATGGGCGTTGAGGTTCGAATCTAAGGAGCCGAAACATGCCTAATCTTTCAGGAATTAATATCGCGTTACAGGCCGTGCTGTCACAAGCCCAGGCCATGCAGGTAACCGAGCATAATGTCTCCAATGCCAATACGCCAGGTTACCGGCGACAGGCCGCAATTCTGATGGCCACCACGCCTACCTCCCTGGGTGGTTCAGAGTTCGTCAAAGGTTCGCCCGGGCAAATTGGCACAGGTGTCTTCATTGACCGCATTCAGCGCTTTAATCTTCAATTCTTTGATGGGCGTTATCGTTCCGCTTCGGCGGATGCCAGTAGTTGGGAAGCCCAGAGTGGCGTTCTAAGCCAGTTTGAGCCGGTCATGGCCGAAACATCCACGGATGGCATGACCCCCAAGCTGGATAAATTCTGGGCTAGCTGGCAGTCGCTGGCCAGCGACCCGACCAACAACAGCCTGCGGGCCGCCCTCTTGGATAACGCTGGCTCGCTTGTGAATGGCTTTACCCGTCGAACCGCCCAAATTTCACAACTGCGCAATGATCAAAATCAGGTGGTTTCTGACCAGGTCGGCCAGATTAATTCACTGGCTACTGAAGTGGCTTCCTTGAATGGCGAAATTTCCCGGGTGCTCTCGGTCGGTGAACAGCCCAACGATTTACTCGACAAGCGCGATCTGGCCCTCGATCAACTTGCAAAACTATCCGGCGCGGCTTCATCCGAACAAAAAAATGGTGAAGTCTCCGTCTCAATTGGCGGGCACGTCCTGGTAGTTGGACACGATACTTTTTCGCTCCATACCCAAACCAACCCGGCTGACAAAGCCGTCCAGGATGTTTATTGGAGCGATAACCAGCAGTTGATCCCCCCCAGCGGCTCGCTCAAAGGTGTTTTGGATATTCGCGACACCTTCTTGAAGGATCAACAGACCGGGCTCGACAACCTGGCTGGCGCCATCATCCAACAGGTCAATGCTATCCATGTCACCGGTTATGGCCCCACTACCGCCGTTCCCGTCCCGCCTGCTCTAAAAGTCGGTGATAATTTTTTCACCGGTACCAGCGCCATTGATATTGCAATCAATCCGGCCTTGATCCAGGATCTGGGCAAAATTGCCACTGCTGATGCATCTGGTCAGGCCGGCAACAACACCATCGCTGTCCAAATGGCCGGGTTGAAGTTCCAAAAAGTAATGGGTGCCGGCACTCTGACCATGAACGAATTCTATAATGGCCAGGTGACCAGCCGCTCTCTGCTCACCCAGCGCGCTGCTGACAATGCTACCCACCAAAACCTGGTGGTCAAATCCATGAGCGATTCGCGCGAATCTGTTGTCGGAGTTTCACTTGATGAAGAGGCTGCTAACATGGCCAAAACGCAGAAGGCTTACCAGGCTGCTGCCCGCATGTTGACCGCCTATGATGATATGTTGGATACCGTTATAAATAAGATGGGTTTGGTTGGCCGTTAGTTTGAGGAGTTGAAATGAGAATTACAAACCGCTTGATGGTTGAAAATGCAATCCAAAATATGGCTGGCAGCCTCGAGACAACCCATAAGCTTCAGGACCAGGTCTCGTCCGGTAAGGCCTTTCAGAATGCTTCTGAGAGCCCGGTTAATGCTTCCTTCAGCCTCAGCTTGCGTTCCAATTTGCGCACCGTGGCCTCTTTTGTCGAGACAACCGATAATACCAGGGATTGGATGAGCGCCAGCGATTTTGCGCTCAACCAGCTCGAGGATCTTTCCACGCGCGCCAACAACCTGATCCTGCGCGGTTTAAACGATACGATTACCGGCAAAGAGCGTCAAAC
>CAZLJB010000686.1:0-2262 GCA_964559195.1 uncultured Anaerolinea sp.
TTGCGGATAAATTCAACTGGCTCATCGCCGCTCTGATCAAACTATCCCCGGTCTCGTCCAGCTTACAGAACTTGCGAACTTCGGCGATGCGCATGTCGGCGTTGCAGACGATGTCAGTGCCTTTGAAGCGGTCCAGCTGGCGCTGACGGGCAGCCTGCACCCTGGCTCGGATTGCGGCTGAACTTTCACCCAGACGGTCACTGGACAATTTATCGTAATCAACCCTGGGTACTTCAACATGAATGTCGATACGATCCAACAATGGCCCAGAAATGCGTTTCTGATATTTTGTTACAGTCGACGCTGCACATGTGCAGGGCTTGCGCGCATCTCCATAATATCCGCAAGGGCAGGGATTCATCGCCGCAATCAATTGAAAATTCGCTGAGAACGTTAGAGAACCTTGGGCGCGACTGATGGTCACAACCTTGTCTTCCATCGGCTGGCGCATGACTTCCAGGACACGCGGGCCAAACTCGGGAAATTCGTCCAGAAACAGCACACCGCGATGCGCAAGTGAGATTTCGCCTGGATGGGGGATATTACCGCCGCCCACCAGCCCGGCGTGACTGATGGTATGGTGTGGCGCCCGAAAGGGGCGATGTCTAATCAGCGGCATGCCCGGTGGAAGTTGGTCGGCTACCGAATATATTCTCGTTACATCCAATGCTTCATCAATGGACATCTCTGGCAGGATACCCGGCAGAGCGCGGGCCAACAGTGTCTTTCCACTTCCAGGGCTGCCACTCATCAATACGTTATGCCCACCCGCTGCGGCAACTTCGAGGGCCCGTTTGACATGTTCCTGACCCTTTACCTCTGAGAAATCGGTCGGCACAAACAGCGGAGTAATTTCTTCCAATAACGGCTTGAAAGCCTCAATCGGAAAACTTCCGCTAAGATGATCGTATAGCCTCGCCAGATTGGAAACAGGGATCACTTCCAAATCCGGGATTAATGCCGCTTCGGCGGCATCCATTTCCGGAACGATAATGCGCCGGTAACCTTGCGCCCGTGCGGTGGCTGCCATTGGTAAAACGCCTCGCGCATGACGTACCGAACCATCCAGCGAAAGCTCCCCTATCACCATGGTACTATCCAACGCAGCCTGGGCAAGATGTCCCCCCAGCACGATCACTCCCAGGGCAATTGGCAAATCAAAATATGGGCCTTCCTTCCGGACAGATGCGGGAGCCAGGTTGACAACAATTCTATGGCGCGGAAAGTGCAGTCCAGCATTCTTGACGGCTGTTTGCACCCGCTCACGGCTTTCCTGTACAGCAGTATCTGGCAGACCAACGATCGTCATACCCGGTTGACCAGTGGTGTAATCGACCTCCACTTCAACCACCACTCCATCGAGACCAATCACCGCACAAGAAAATATTCGTGAAAGCATATTGTTATTTTACATTTATTCCTTCATTAAGTGTTCACGATAAGGTTTTACCTTCCCAATCCAACGGCTATAATTTATCAGATCGTCAATCCAGCCACTCGAGCCTGAATGTCAATCTAAATCCGCCGCCAAACCAAATCGTACTTCAAAAGTTGTGCCGTTATTTGGTGAGCTTTCCACCCTAACTTCCCCAGCATGGGCGCGCGCAATCCAATCCACAATCGCCAACCCCAAACCCGTACCACCTTGTTGGTCATCATCCATGCGCGAACGGGCTTTGTCGACTCTGTAAAATCGGGTAAAAAGATGAGGTAAATACTCAGATGGGATCCCCTTTCCAGTATCGGAAATTCGAACCCAGGCAAACTCACCATCCTGCCCGGTATCAACTCTGACCCGTCTCACTTCTCCATCGGTATACTTGATGCCATTTTCCACCAGGTTGCTTATCATCTGGAGTAAAGATTGCCGATCGCCATTCATAGTTACTTCCGGCAAATCGCCTGTCTCCAACCTGACATTATTTCTTTCAGCCAGCGTCTCCAGGCGTTCTACAGCATCCAACGCAACATCACTCAAATCAAGGGATGTTTTCTCTAAGTCGAGCTGGCCGGCATCCATGCGAGCCAGAGTCAGCAAATCACCCACCAGGTGTGACATAAATTCATTTTCACTCTTGATAACCCCCAAAGCGCGCTGGTATTCCTGTGGAGTACGCTTGGAAGCCAGAGCTCGGCTGGATTCAAGGTTAACAATCGTCAACGGAGTTCGTAGTTCATGGCTGGCATCAGCAACAAACTGCTTCTGCCGCTCAAAAGCAGAGATCGGAAGAGCGTCGTGTAGGGAAAGAGTGTTCAGAGCCG
>CAZLJB010000687.1:0-2257 GCA_964559195.1 uncultured Anaerolinea sp.
ACCACCACCAGGAATTTCTCTGCACCGCGCCGGTAGATCAATGTGTCATCGATCACATCCGCATCCGGGGTCAGGAAGTGCGAATACAGGCTCTCGCCGGGTGCCAGCCCGCCGACATCATTGCCGCAGACCGTATCCAGGAAGGAAGCCGCGTCCGCGCCCAGTACTTCATAAACGCCCATGTGGCTGACGTCAAACAACCCGGCTGCCTGGCGTGTGGCCATGTGTTCTTCTTTGACGCCCGTGTACTGCACGGGCATTTCCCAGCCGGCGAAAGGTACCAATCTGCCACCCAGGGCTTTGTGGGCATCGAACAGTTTTGTCCGTTTCAGCGCGCCTTCAAGCTCGTCCCAATGGAAGGAGGGCAGGGCCTGGCCGCTGCCACCGGCTGCCATGCCGATAAACCAGGCTTTTTCCTGGCCCTTTTCGGTAATCCGCTTCTCAGCCGCGGCTTGCTTGACGGTCTCACTGACGGTGACCGGTCCCGGCAGGCGGCGCGGGTCAAAGTCCTTCGAACCATCCAGGTTGAAGGACAGATACCCGTCTGAAAGATCGCGCAGCCAGGTGGCCACGGTTCCGGCATCCGCGGCGGGCACCGCCAGTTGGAAGGACTTGCCGTCCAGGTTGGTCAGCTTGCCCGTCACCACCGATTTTGGTGTGGCGACCGTGGTTGAAACGGACAGCCCGGGTTTTAGCTCACTTAAATCGGCGCTGACAGCATAATCCAGGAACTGCCGCACACGCGGGCCAGCCAGGTCAAATACCCCGGTGGTGGCCTTGTCATCCACATAATAGAAATGCGGGTAAGTGTGTTTCTTGTATTCAAAATCCAGGCCGGCTTCTTCCGCCATTTTGCGTACCTTCAAGCGGGCTTCGTTCAAGACGTTGAAATCCAGCTTGGCGCGCCGCACCTTGCCTTTGTGAACGGTATCCACGCTGTGTGGCGCACAGGCCAGCAGGACGTCTGCCATCACATCTGCCAGGGCACGGGTTTTGGCTTCGTCAAAACCGCGCTGTGAGATCCAGGGGGTCCCCAGCCGGATCCCACTGGGGTCAGCCGAGTTTTTGTCACCCGGGATGGTGTTGCGGTTGACCACGATCCCAACCAGATCCAGGATCCGGGCGGCTTGATCGCCGCTCAGGGAGGTGCCATCGCTGCCTTTCACGCTGGTGCAGTCGACGTTAACCAGGTGTGTGTTTGTGCCACCGAACGGCACCCGCAGCCCGCGCTTGATGAACTGGTCAGCCATGGCGGCTGCGTTCTTGAGGGTCTGGGTCTGCAGGGCCTTGAACTGCTCGGTTTGGGCCAGCTTGAAGGTCAGTGCCAGTGCCGCAAAGATATGGACATGCGGGCCGCCCTGTTCACCGGGGAAGACGGCCTTGTCGATCTTCTTCGCAATCGCGGCATCGGTGGTCATCAGGATTGCGCCGCGCGGGCCGTCCAGGCTTTTGTGGGTGGTGGACATGACGACATGTGCAAAGCCGATCGGCGAAGGCACGACGCCCGCCGCCACCAGCCCGCCGATGTGCGAGATGTCGGCCAGCAGATAGGCGCCCACTTCATCGGCAATTTCGCGGAACTTTTTCCAATCCGGTACCCAGGAATAGGATGAGTAGCCTGCGATCATCAGTTTGGGTTTGTTTTCCAGTGCCAGGGCCCGCAGCTTGTCGTAATCGATCTTTTCGTTCTCATCGACGTTATAGTGAACAGCCTTGAACCACTTGCCAGAGCGGTTGACGGATGAGCCGTGGCTCAGGTGCCCGCCGTGCAGCAGGTTCATCCCGAGCACTGTGTCGCCCAGGTTCATGAGGGCCTGGTAGACGGCGTTATTGGCGGGTGCTCCTGAAAGCGCCTGGACGTTGACGAAGATCCGCTCCGCACTGACGCCATTGGCGGCAAAAGCCTCGGCGCAGCGGCGGATCGCCAGCGATTCGACCACATCGGCATACTCGACGCCTTTGTAATAGCGTGGGTCTGAATAACGCCGGTAATCGGCCAGCCGGCCGGCGTAGTCCAGGATATCCGCTTCGGGCATGCCGCGCATTTCGTCACTCGGGTAGCCTTCGGAATAGATATTCTGGAAGGCGGAGCCCATTGCTTCTCGTACGGCCAGCGGCGCCTGACTTTCAGACGCGATCAGTATTAACTTGCGGGCCTGGCGTTCGGCCTCAATCTGAGTCAGTTCATAGACTTCAGGGTCGAGGTCAGCCAGGGAGCCGCGAAAAATGAAATCGGACATGGTTTTCTCCTGTAAAG
>CAZLJB010000688.1:0-2252 GCA_964559195.1 uncultured Anaerolinea sp.
GTCCTGGTCAACGAAATGATGGTTCAATACTTCCCTGAAATCGTGGATATGAATTTCACGGTTAGCATGGAAGATGACCTCGACAGGATTGCCGATGGCCAGGCGGACTGGGTCAAGGTCATGGATACTTTTTATCGGCCTTTTGCCCTCAAGGTGCAGGTTGCCCAGGCCGAGATGCCCGTTACGAAATCTGGCCCGGAGCCAATTGGCAGGATCTGCCCGGATTGTGGCAAGGATTTGGTAATTCGTTTTGGCCGCTATGGCAAGTTCATTTCGTGTGCCGGCTTCCCGGATTGCCGCCATACCGAGCCCTGGCTTGAAAAAATTGGCGTTGAATGCCCAAAGGACCATGGCGATATTGTGGAACGAAAAACCCGCAAGGGCCGCGTCTTTTTTGGCTGTGCCAATTATCCCGAATGCGAGTTTACATCCTGGAAGCGCCCCATGCCGCAGCCATGCCCCAATTGCGCAGGGTTGCTGGTGATTGCCAATAAGCGCGAAGCTTCCTGCTTGACCTGTTCTGAATCCTTCCTGCTCGAAAAATTGATCCCGGAAGTGGCAGACTAAGTATTTGTTGAAATAAATAGCGCGTGTAGTAAAATTCTTGTATAATAGATAAAACGTTCGTTCTGTCATAGGAGCGCAAGATGAATTTACAAGACATATTAAAGCGACCTGTTGTAGTTGGTGTTGTTGCCCTTGTACTGGGACTGATCCTTGGATTGGTTTGGGGTTGGGGCATTTCCCCGGTTGAATGGACCGATGCGCCTGCCAATCTCCTGCGCGCAGACTTGCAAGATGAGTATCTGCGCATGTCCATTGATTCGTACCGGGTTAATGCCGATGAAAACCTTGCCATCAAACGCTTCAATGATCTGGGAGAAAATGCATCGGCCGTGTTTCAAAATGTTAAGGCCAACCCGGGCAAGCTCGATCCAAACTTTGTAATTCAATATGAGCAGATGCTTACCCGTAAAAAGGTGCTGAGTTCCAATGGGGCTCTGCCTGTCGCCACACCGGCTTCCAGCAGCGGCAGCGCTTCTTCGATCGTCGGTTTGGCCATCATCCTGGGTGGTATCCTGGCTGTTTTGGGCGTGATTGCAGCGGCTTTCTTCCTTTTGCGGAACAGAGGCCGCCGAGGCGAGATCACACCAGCCCAGCAGGCTGCAGATTTCGCCCGCGCCACCGAACGGACTGATTATGTTGCCAGGGGCGAGGCACCTCCTGTTGCCCATTACGTTACCACCTATGTGATTGGGGATGATTTGTTTGATGACTCATTCAGCATTGATTCGCCTTCCGGCGAATTTCTGGGCGAATGTGGTGTTGGCATTTCTGAAACGATCGGTGTGGGTGACCCCAAAAAGGTGACCGCCTTTGAAGTCTGGATGTTCGACAAGAATGATATTCAGACCGTAACCAAGGTCATGATGAGTTTGCATGCTTTTGGGGATGCAAGCTTCCGCTCCAAGCTTGAAGCCAAGGGCGAATTGATCTCGATCGAGCCCCAGAAGCAGATTGTTCTGGAAACCCAGACACTCCAGATGATTGCCACTGTTTCGGATATGCAGTATGGGCACGGCGGCCTGCCGGAAGGTAGTTTCTTCGACCGTGTGACCCTCGAACTGGCCATCTGGTCTAAAAAGTAATTCAACCGGTAATCCCATGGCGGCGAAGGGTAAGACACTCTTCGCCGCTTTTTCAAACCACACCCATGCCAACTGTCAACAACGTTACCCGTTTTTTGGACGCAAAGAAGGTCAAATACAAAGCCTACGAGACGCCCGCTGAAAAGCTGGGTGCTCTGGAAACGGCCCGCATCATCAACCTGCCCCCCGATCAGGTTTTTAAGACCATCGTGGTGGTTCGACCAAAACCAGGCAAGCCCATCCTGGCCGTCATTCCGGGCACGGTGCAGGTTGATCTCAAGCTGGTGGCGGCGGTTCTCGGTGAGAAAAAGGTCAGTTTGCCCACCGAAAAGGAAGCCGAAGCGCTGACCGGTCTGCAAGCGGGGGGTATTTCCCCGCTGGCATTGTTGAATAAGGGCTTCCAGGTCTTGATTGATGCTTCTGCTCTAAAATATTCCGAGAGCAATGTCTCGGGCTGGCGGCGCGGCCTCAACATTGCGATTGCGCCGCAAACCCTGCTCTAACTCACGCTCGCACGCTTTTCCCGCAGCAGACGCCTATAAAAAAACGTCATGTTTCCTTTTTTTGACATTCGTAGCAACCCACCACCACTTGTTTTTCATT
>CAZLJB010000689.1:0-2250 GCA_964559195.1 uncultured Anaerolinea sp.
CTGTGCTGGCGCAAAACTTCCGGATTCTTTCAGGCATATCTCCGGAATGGAGAAAAGAAGAATCATCCGGGTCGATCACGGCTAAAAATGGCCTGGCTTCGGCTGCCAATTGTGTAATTTCGTCATAGCTGAGAGTATCACCCTGGTTTTGCCAGGTGCGCCGGCATTCCTGCACCAGCCACAGCCCGATGATGTTTTTGGAAAGCCGCCAGGTGTTAAATACCCCACCCTCATTTGTAAAGTTATTGGCCAGCGCTTGTTCATTTATGATAGGTTTATCGGTCTCGCAACCCATAATTGACCAGGTTCCAGAACTGATCCAGGCGAAGTCCTTGTTTTCGGCAGGGATGGCCACCACTGCTGAACCGGTATCATGGCAGGCCGGGGCAATGACCGGGATTTCTCCAGCGCCGGTTTCCTCCGCAACAGTTGACAGCAGGCTGCCAAGTCTGGTTCCTGGTTCGCTGACCGGATGAAAGATGCGGGTCGGAATATCCAGGGCCTGTAGTAAGGGGAAGGCCCAGTCACGTGTTTGGGGGTTAAAACATTGGGTTGTTGTCGCCAGGGTGAATTCACTGGTGATTTTTCCGCTCAGCCAATAATTAAACAAGTCCGGAATGGTGACGAAACTTTCAGCTGTCTGAAGCAGGGGGGATTTTTGAATGGCCATGGCCAGTAATTGGTAGAGCGTGTTGATTTGCATGAATTGAATACCGGTTTGGGCAAAAATCTGTTCGCGTGGGATCCGGCGAAAAGCTTCTTCCAGCATTCCATCTGTGCGCTCATCCCGATAATGAAAAGGGTTAGCCAGTAAGGCACCATTTTTGTCGAGCAGGGCAAAATCTACCCCCCAGGTGTCCAATCCCAGGCTGGTGAGAGAAAAATTGGCGGCCGAGATTTTAATACCAGTTTTGATCTCTCCCCATAATTGTTCAACGTTCCAATGCAGGCCATCGGGTCCGGGCAGTGGGGTATTGGGAAAGCGGTGGGTTTCTGTTAAGGTCAGTTTGCCATCATTGATTGTTCCAACGATTGTACGCCCACTTTCGGCGCCCAGGTCAATTGCGAGATAGTTGCGAGATGACGTCATAAAAACCTCAATCAAGGTGGAAATACATCGTGTTTATGATTATTTTCATTCAATTGGTCCAGTTTCTAAAAATCCGGGCAAATTATTCTGGCAAATAGTCAGGGCTATGCCTGCGCGTTCAACCAGCTGCGCCCACAAAGGGCTGATGCCTGCATCTGTGATCAACTGATTAATTTGTTCAACGCGTGCAAATGGGGTTAAATCTTCTTTGCCAATTTTGCTGGAATCGATCAGCGCAATCACTTCATGTGAAGACTCAATCGCTTTACGTTTTAACTGTGCTTCTTCTATGTGGAACTCGGTTAGACCGCGCTCCAGGCTGAAGCCACTACTGGAAACAAACGCTTTCTGTATATGAAGCTCTTGAATGATTTTTTCACTGAACAAACCTGTGACGGATGAACCATCCTGGTTCAGGATGCCTCCGATCAGGATGACAGTGTTCGACGGGTTCCTGGCCAGCAGCCGGGCCACCTCCAGTCCGTTGGTCACCACGCGCAGCCGGTTGCGTTCCTGAATTGCCATTGCGCAATAATAGGCTGTACTGCTGGCGTCCAAAAGGATTGAATCGCCATCATTGATCAATTCGGAAGCATGCCGGGCGATCAGCATCTTCTCGGCGGTGTGTTCCTGATGGCGGGTATTGAAAGATAGATTGTGAAACCCTGCTTGTTCTCTTAAAATGGCTCCGCCGTGGACGCGGCTTAATCGCCCATCGCTTTCAAGCGCATTAAAATCGTTGCGAACAGTTCCTTCCGAAATATCCAGCGCAACGGCCAGTTCTGGCACCCGCATACCGGGCTGTTTGCGTAATAATTCCATCAACGATTGGCGGCGTTCGTAAGTGGTCAACTTTGCTCTTCTTGTTATTTTTGATGAATTTTGTGGATTTCGATAAAAAACATCATAGCATTGATGATTTAGGTTGTCAATAGGAAAAATATCAACAAAATTCGATAATGTGGTGCGGGTTTGAAATGACGCTCTCGTTACCGGCAGGGTTGGTTTTGCCCGGTTATGGCGGGGGTGGCTGATTTGCTCGTGACCCTTATCGGTGATTTGGTCCTTCTATTTGACTATTCTATAAAGAGAAGATGTCCAGATACTGTCCATTCGCGGAAAAAGGTTTTGAAATCGTGAATTCTTTGGTAAGCTCAAGG
>CAZLJB010000690.1:0-2248 GCA_964559195.1 uncultured Anaerolinea sp.
TGTTATTTAAGCCAGCCTTTTTCTTCGGCGTATTTAATTAATTCAGCCCTGGTACGCAGGTTTAGTTTGGCGGTCAGATTACCGCGATGATATTCAACCGTTCTGATGCTGATATTGAGCATTTCGGCGGCTGCCTGATTGGTATAACCGCGGGCAATTAATTTTAAGACATCCATCTCACGGTAGGTCAATGGTTCAGATAAAAACTCGGTCGCGGGCAGGGCTGGTGCCAGGTCTTCCTGGAAGAAGAGGCGCGACATGGCCGGGTGGATGTACAGTTCGCCATTATTTACAGTGTGGATGGCATTGATGAGATCAGATTTTACAGCCCTCTTCAAAATATAGCCCCTGGCGCCTGCGCGAATGGCTTCCTGCATCAGGCTTTTGTCTTCATGGGCTGTCAGGATTAAGATTTTCATTTCGGGCTGCGCCAATCGGATGCGCCGGGTGGCTTCAATACCGCCTGATTCAGGCATGCTGATATCCATCAAGATCAGGTCTGGTTTTTTCTCCATGGCGAGTGAAACGATGGTATTGTCATCCCCTGCTTCACCAATCACTTCCATGTCGGTTTCATAATGCAGCAGCGCAACCATCCCGGCGCGCAGCACGGCGTGATCATCAGCGAGCAATAAACGAATTGGCATGCTTTACCTCCACGATAATTGTTGTTCCCTTGCCCGGGGTGCTTTCGATGACAAGATTACCATCGATCATTTGGGCGCGTTCGCGCATGCCAAAAACGCCTAAATGGCCATTGTCTGGAATTGCCTGCGGGTCAAATCCGATGCCATTATCCTCAATAATCAATACCAGTTGCTCAGCGCGTTTCATCAGGATGATATCCACCTGGGTTGCGTGCGCATGTTTGACGACGTTGGTCAGGGCTTCCTGGACAATCCGGTAGAGCGTGGATTCGAAATTTTCAGGTAAACGTTCATGGATATCCAGATTCTTGAAGATGATCTTGAGACCATGTTTTGCGCTGATGTTTTCGGCATGCTGCCGTAAGGCAGCTACCAAGCCCAGGTGGTCCAGGCTGGCAGGCCGCAAGGCCATTGCCACGCGGTGGAGATTCTTCATGACGGTGTCTAAAGCTTGTTCCATCTCGGCGACCCTTCGAATGATCTCGGCCGGATTGGATGCGTTTTTCTCCAACAAGCGCAGGTCCACCATCAGGGAAGTTAGAGCCTGGCCGGATTCGTCATGTAATTCTCGGGCAATAAACTGGCGTTCGTTTTCCTGGGCTTCCACCAGCCGCCGAGAAAGGGCTTGCAGGCGTTCGTTGCCGGAGCGGATCTGTTCAAAGAGCCAGGCGTTTTGAATGGCACTCGCGGCGTGCGCAGCGAAAGCTACCAGCTGGTATTGCATTTTTTCCGAGTAGAAATCTGGTATCTCGCTGAATAGATTCAGAAAGCCGACCACCTGTTTGTTTATCAGCAGGGGTGCCGCCAGGATTGAGCAGACCTGCTCCCAGGTTTCGATGCTTTCCCAGGCTGGCTCGGCGCTGGTATTCGCCACCAGAATTGGCCTGCGGGATAGGCGCATTTTTTCAAGGGCGGGAGAATTTGCCAAGGCATAATGTGACCTGGTTGAGGGTTGGACGGTTGGTACTGTTGAAAAACCTTTTTGGTTGGCTTCGTAGAAGGTTTCGCCTTCCAATAAATAGATGTTCGCAAAGCTATAGGGTATCGAATTACCAATCTTGTCTAAGATTGTGGAGAAGACTTGCTCTAATTCGAGATTCTGACTTGACGCGACATCTACTTCAACCAGCGCTTCGGTAAGCTGGCGCTGTTCATGTTCGGTGTTGTAAATCTTTTGCAATTCCTGGTGGGCTAGCTGGATTTGTTTTTCTTTTTCCTTGCGGATGGTGACATCACGGATGCTGATGCGGCGTCCCAGGTAGGCTTGATCAGCGCCAAAGAGTGGCCGGCAAACGTGTTCAACAAAATATTCAGTTCCATCACGATTGATGATGCGATGCTCGAAAGTTACCGGGCCAACTGCTTCGTCATGCACCAGATTCAGATGTTCGGTATAGGCAGCCTGATCATCAGGATGAACGATGCGAACAAGCAGGCTGGGATCCGCCTGGATTTCTTGAGGGCTGTAGCCGGTGATGCGTTCGCAGGAGGGGGATGTATAAACGATATGGCCTAGCGGATCCAGCCATTTTTCCCAATCATAGGTCCAATCTGCCAGGGTGCGGAATTTAAGTTCGCTGGCCTGAACCGCGCTTTCGGAG
>CAZLJB010000691.1:0-2248 GCA_964559195.1 uncultured Anaerolinea sp.
TGTAGTAAGATTAACCAAATTTACCCTTATTCATGAATTAGTTTGTTTTACCCAAAACCAAACAAAGCAAAGGATCTACGCGGATGCCCGAATTGCTGCTCGATGTTCAAGGGCTAGAAACCCAGTTCCGCACTCCTGACGGAGTTGTACACGCAGTCAACGGTGTTTCGTTTGGCCTTAAAGAAGGCGAAACGTTGGGGGTGGTTGGCGAATCAGGCTGTGGTAAGAGCGTTACCATGCTTTCAGTCTTACGTCTGATCCCTTCCCCACCCGGTAAAGTAACAGCGGGGAAAGCCCTTTACCAGGGCAAAGATTTGCTCAAAATGTCCGATGAAGAAATCCGCCATATCCGTGGTGCCCAGATTGCCATGATTTTCCAGGACCCCATGACCTCACTTAACCCGGTCATGAGTATCGGTAAGCAATTAATGGAACCACTCCAGCTGCACCTGGGCATGAACAACCAGCAAGCCCGGGATCGTGCCGCAGAGTTGTTGGAGATGGTGGGTATTTCAGATGCGAAATCTCACCTAAACGACTACCCTCACCAGTTTTCAGGGGGTATGCGCCAGCGCGTCATGATTGCGATGGCTCTTTCCTGTAACCCTCAAATCCTAATTGCTGATGAGCCAACTACCGCACTGGATGTGACCATTCAAGCCCAAATCGTCGAACTGGTCAAACGCTTGCGTGATGAGCTGGGCATGACCATTGTCTGGATTACGCATGATCTTGGAATTGTGGCGGGTCTTGCCCGGCGCGTGATCGTGATGTACGGTGGTTATATTATTGAAGAATCGGTTGTTAAGGATCTTTATATTAATCCTAGCCACCCTTATACACTTGGTTTGCTTGGCAGCCTGCCGCGTCTGGATGAGACTGAACGGGAGCGCCTGTTTTCAATTGAAGGTATGCCCCCAACTCTTTATAGTAAACCGCAAGCCTGCCCATTTGCGCCGCGCTGCAAATGGAGCATGGAACGCTGTTGGAAAGAAAATCCGGTACTTGAAAGTGTTGGGCCTGATCACCGCGTGGCCTGTTTCGTCGATGTTAAAACCGGGAGGGCCCGCTAGTGGAAAACAATAAGGAAGTTCTGCTCAGGGTGGATAAGCTCGTTAAGCACTTTCCGATTTATCGCGGTGTGTTTCAACGTCAGGTCGGCGCGGTGCACGCGGTCGATGGTGTCTCCTTCGAAGTTTACAAAGGCGAAACTCTGGGCCTGGTGGGAGAGTCGGGTTGTGGAAAATCCACCACCGGGCGTACCATTTTGCAACTCTACAAGCCCACTTCCGGGAGTGTTCATTTTGGCGATGTGGACCTGGCGAAGCTGCATGGTGAAGATTTGCGCCACATGCGCAAAAAGATCCAGATGATCTTCCAGGATCCGTATGCCAGCTTGAATCCCCGCATGACCGTCGGTGAAATCATCGGTGAACCTCTCATGGTTCATAATGCCGCATCCCCCAAGGAAATTGAAAAGCGCGTGGCTGAACTGCTGGAAAAAGTTAATTTAAATCCGGCCTTTTCAAGCCGCTACCCGCATGAATTTTCTGGTGGACAGCGGCAACGCATTGGTATTGCGCGAGCCCTGGCGCTTCAACCCGATTTTATTGTTTGTGATGAGCCTATTTCAGCCCTGGATGTTTCGATTCAAGCCCAGGTGGTCAACCTGCTGGAAGATTTACAGCATCAATTTGGTCTTACTTACCTGTTCATCGCGCATGATCTCTCAATGGTAAAACATATCAGTGATCGTGTGGCGGTGATGTATCTTGGTATTATCGTGGAATTGGCAGATCGGGCAACCCTTTATAAGAACCCGCTGCACCCTTATTCTCAGGCTTTGCTTTCGGCAGTCCCGATTCCTGACCCACTGTTGGAAGAAAAACGGCAGCGCACCATTCTGGAGGGCGATGTACCTTCACCGGTTAATCCCCCCTCCGGCTGCCGGTTTCGTACACGCTGCCCAATTGTTCAAATGGGCTTGTGTGATATCGAACAGCCTGCTTTCCGCGAGATTACTCCGGGTCACTTTGTAGCCTGTCATTTGGTTAAATAAACATAAAGGAGGTGGTTTTACACCACGACAATAATTTTATATGGTATCTACCGGTCCATCCAATTCCAATTTCTTAATTCGTGAGGAGAAGAAAGATGCGTAAATTATTTGTTGTATTGAGCCTGCTCATGGTGGCGAGCATGCTGCTGTCTGCCTGTGGTGGCGCACCCGCTGCTGCCCCCCAGACAA
>CAZLJB010000692.1:0-2245 GCA_964559195.1 uncultured Anaerolinea sp.
CAGGGTGCCTATTGGTGATAATTGTCTATGTTTAATAGGACATTTATCACTGGTTAGCGCCCTCGGCGGGACTCGAACCCACAACCAACAGCTTAGAAGGCTGCTGCTCTGTCCTTTGAGCTACGAGGGCGATTTTCTAATTTTACCCAAGCATTGGGCGGATGCCTTTGTATACACGTGGCCCTGAAAGCGTGATTAGTATTGTATTTGCAGGCCTTCCGAGCCGTTCTGAAAGTTCCAACGATGAAAGTGGACTATTCCCATTTGAAAGAAAAATTTTGAAAACACCTTCCACAAGCTGAGTCTGACCGGTCACAAACTCGGGTTGACGAGCGCAATGTGAAAGGATGATTTGTTGCAGCCCATCCATCAGTCGAATTTCAGCAGTTTCCGGATCAATGTAATCAATCATCGTTCCGTTTGGCATTTCCGCCAACTTTTCTCGATGCTCAGGGCATAGCAAACTTCGCAAGTGAACGTGCCAATCATTTTCGTTTTGTTTCCACCAATCAAAATCGACATGAAAATGGGTTTGAAGGTTAGGCTTAACAAGACTCATATTATTCATCCTCTGTAGAATTATCCGCCAGCCGGTAATGTAAGTCACCAACATGCGCGAAGCTTTTATTTGAAGCCAATAATGCCAGTAGAGGTGCTGGTGGTATGCGATGCAAAATATTTACTGCTGAATATAATTCTTCAACATGAACATGGCCTTGTGGGGTAAGCTTTGCCAGTTCTTTTAGCATAATTTTGACTAATTTTTCGATAGGCGGATGGTTTTTTTGTATTTGCAGAAACGATGTATCAACTGCGTTTACATCGGAAATGACCAATGCCATCCGCTCATTGTAGTCACACGAAATTTCTTGTTTCAAGACAGCGAAAACTAATCCACCATCCGAACCAGCTATTACGGTCCTGACCCAATCTCGAGTCGGTCTATGCGTTCTGGCTTCCAGGATAACTTCTCCAGGATTTTTACTTCGCCTTATAACAAGATAAGCCCCAGGAATGAGTTTAAGCTTTTCGTACCATTTTCTTAATCCAAAAACATATCCATATTCACGAACGACCCAGGCAGGCATTCGTTCTCCGGTTTTCCCGTCGATGATTGTGAAGCGAATCCTCGGCGATTCCAGTGCTGTTGGAAAAAAGGCCTCTACTCTCGAAGAAATAGGCAAAGTCCCGGCTCGCCAGTGGGGGTATGTAAGGGTTATCGTAGAATCGTTCGATTTTGTTGGTTTGTGCTCAGTCTCGCTAAGTTCGTCATCAAGTTGAGCTTCGATAGCAAACATCTGTTCGTTTAAAATTGAGCGATCGTAATCGAGTGGGTAATATTTCAAAACAGCAGGCACATTTTGAACTTCATCAGGTTCAAGCCTTTTTAAGAACCATTGAACATTTCCGATGGCTCCAACTTCGTCAAAGCGCCCATCTTCCTGTAGCGCATAATTTACCGAAAATTCTGTTAACTTGGTATTTGAATCGCGAGGAATATCAAGTTGATCAATTAAAGTTGTTGTATCCATCGGCTCTCCGCCATTCATCTCGAGAACCGCTTCTGCTAGATTCAAGTGCCCCATATTGATATTCACCAATAGTGCACGCGGAAACCACGCGCCAGCAATCCGAACCAAATTCTCGTCAGATTGAAGTGCTTTATCCAACTTTTTTTCCAATCCCTGCCCATAGATTGCCATGATAGCTGCGTGATCGGATTCTGGGTCTGACTTTTCTTCAGGCGGAAGATTTAACTTATGGTGAGCGAGATTTCCTGCGAATAATCCTGTAGTTCCGTCCTCGAAGGTGACATCTATAACATCAAAGCTACCCACTTCTGGGTTGTTTCCGTTCCGGACGGTTTTTACAATGCCGTATTTAAAACCAAAAATTGAAAAAACTAAATTTTGACCGGGCTGGTATTTTTCTCTCGGCACATATAAAATCCCTCTGTTTTTTTGTGCATTGGCTTGGGTCTCCCTCTCGAATCTGATGCGTTCAACAACCATTTCATTAGTTAACGTGAGTGGAGTTTGAGGTGTTTCAGTATCGAAAAGATAATTCTGCAAAAAGTCAATGTCTTTTGAGGTAACTGAGAAATTTTGCCAATACTCAGCCGGAAGGTTTAAAGGAAGATTCGTCATATTACGCCTTGCTAAAAGAAGTTTTCCGGATAGAATCAAAAATTTTTCCGATCCAAAACGGAATAAATTTATTATACCTTAAGCTGAAGAAGACTGCG
>CAZLJB010000693.1:0-2233 GCA_964559195.1 uncultured Anaerolinea sp.
ACCTCTCTATTCGTCGGCAGCGTCAGATGTGTATAAGAGACAGGTGGTAAAACAGCGTGAAGCAACCCGGCGACTTTTAAGATTGGATCCACCATGCAAATACCCAGGCACGAACCCAACCCATAGGCCACGAGAACATCATCGGGATCCCGGCTGATAACTTGCTCTCCCAACCCAACACTGATCGGATCTTTCATTCTGCGGTGTTTTTCTTGAGCAAAAGCTGGAGGGCTTTTAGATCGGGTATGACCCAGAAATCTGCTTCTACAGAACGAAGACCTTCCATAAAGTTGGCCTGCATCAACAAGACATGCTCGCTGACACCACCTGTTGTGGCAATAATTATATCCAATATGGCGCCGACCATGTCGACCATAACGGCTGGAGGGGTGGGCCGGATATTTGCGCCAACCATTTTTGCGAGCGAATTCAGAAAAAATGCGCCGCACATGTTGCCCAATTCGCCCAAGGCAGAGCGCTCCATTGAGCCGAGGAATTGGGTCGTGCCTTCAGGAAGGTCCATGAGAAGATCGACCAGTTCGAGTGCTTTCTGGTAGGGGATGATCATCATGATCTGTCCAAGCAGGTCGCCTTCGATACGCAGGTAAATGCCAACGGCCTCATTTTCAGGCCCACCCACGATCTTGGCAATATCAAGCAGGGGTACCAGGCTGGCAACCGGGTTGCTGACTTCAATTTTGTGTCCCACCATGCCTGAAAAACCGCGCGCGGCATTTTTAATACCTTCGCTGGTAATGGATTTGAGCATTTCCAATAAATCATGATCAAACGGAACAGTTTCTTGCATATAGAATTACCGCCTTTGTTTAGATACCAGCCAGTTTAAATAAGCCAAACACGTCCACAATCAGGGCAACTTTACCATCTCCCAGGATTGCGGCACTTGAAATACCAGGAATATCCCCAATAAAGGCACCCAGGGATTTTACAACGACCTCTTCTTCACCGATCAAAGAGTCAACGATCAGGCCAACCCGTTGTTTACCTGAGTGAACCACTACGGCAAACAGGTATTTCTTCTGTTCATCGACCTGCGAAAAATTGAATATATCCGAAAGGCGCAGCAGCGAAAGCACGTTTCCGCGCAACAATGTGACGGGCTTACGGTAGATATTTTTTATGTCCGCCTTTTCAAGGCGCAGAGTTTCTGTAATCATGACCAGCGGAATGGCAAAGGTGGCGTTGTTGACCCCCACCAGCAGGGACGGGACGATGGCCAGTGTGAGGGGTAATACAATCTGGAATTGGGTTCCAATCCCGAGTTGAGTTTCGACCTCGATCGAGCCATTCACGCGTTGGATATTGGTATTAACAATATCCAACCCGACACCCCGACCAGAAATATCGGTGATTTTTTGAGCGGTCGAAAGGCCGGCCAGGAACATCAGGTCAATGGACTGTTCTTCAGTCAGGACGGCGGCTTCTTCCGGGGTGATCAGGCCTTTCTGGACAGCGCTATCGCGCAGCCTCTTCGCATCAATACCACCACCATCGTCTTCAACAGTCAGGATGATCCGGCCCTGTTCGTGACGGGCGGTCATCGTAATTTTGCCTCGTTCAGGCTTGCCAGCGGCGATGCGGTCTTTTGGTGATTCGACGCCGTGATCGACCGAATTCCGGATCAGGTGAATGAGGGGATCGTTGATCTCTTCAATCATGGAGCGATCCATTTCGGTATCTTCACCCTGAATGACGACGTCAATCAGCTTGCCGACCTTCTGCGCCATGTCACGCACCATGCGGGGGAATTTATTAAAGACACTCCCGACGGGCATCATGCGGATGCGCATGACTTCTTCCTGAAGTTGGTCTGTAATGCGCCCGAGGTGGGTGACAGATTCAGAGAACTGCTCAAGACGGCCGCTTAAGCGCGCATCTGCTTCAAGGCGGCTGCGGATTTGCTGAAGGTGGTTCCGGTCGGTGATTAATTCGCCAACCAGGTTCATCAGGCTGTCCAGCCGTTCAACATTGGTACGTACAGTCATATCGGTGCTGCGGCGGCCATTGGTTTCGACTGGAGCTCGCCCATTCGCATCGGTACTGCGGCGGTTGGGAACCGGCGCTTCGGCAGTTGTGCCATTTCCATTTTTGGCGGGTGGTTCAACCTGGAGCGCTGCGGCTAGTTTTAGAAGGTCATCGACCATTGGCGCGCCATTGAAGAGAATGATTTTTCCATCAATGCTGACATCACCCAAGCCTGAAATCTGAACCA
>CAZLJB010000694.1:0-2229 GCA_964559195.1 uncultured Anaerolinea sp.
TCATGCTGGAGGCGCTGCCTGCATTGACCAGCCTCGCAATGGTATTAACCTACGTTCAGTTCAAGGAACATCCATCCAATAAAGGTTGGCTCATATTTTCTGCCGGGATGCTGGGCCTGACAGCGGCTTCTAAATATATTTATTGCGTAGCCGCTCTCGCCATCCTTATCGATTGGTGGCTAGACTCGAAGAAAAACAACAATCTAGCCGCATTTTGGAAAAATGGTATTTTTTGGGGCGTGTTGGGGCTTTTCACTTTCCTGGCCGCCAATCCTTACCTGTGGCCAGACCCCTTTGGACGCCTGAAAGCATCAATACTTTATCATGCCAACATGGCCACAGGCGCAAGCGAAGTTTCAAACGCCAACTTTCCCATCTGGCAGCCCTTCGTCTGGCTGAATACTTCGCCAGTCAATTGGCAGCCAGAGCATGTTTTTCTCCTGGGTCTCGATCCCCTTATCGCAGTCTTGGCGGCATTTGGTCTGCGCCGGTTATGGCGCACAGATCGTGTCTACCTGCTCTGGTTGGGAATTGGCCTGTTTTTTCTATTACTCTGGCCAACCAAGTGGCCACAATATATTCTGATCCTGACTGTACCACTTGCCTTCTCTGCTGCCCATGGATTCCAGGCATTACTGGTAAAGCCTGTCCAAAACTGGTTAAGTAAACCGAGATCTTCAGGGATAAATCAGCATACCAACCTTCGCAATGATTTGAACAGAGCTCTACCCTGGTTAATTCCCGGCCTGCTGGCCTTCGTAATTTTTACCTTGTTACCACTCATCTTCCAACTTGGAGTCTCTTTAACAGATTTCAACAGTGTTTCCATCAAGGATGGCCTGAATGGTGGCATCTTCCGTGAAGTCAGCGGTGGTCTAACGGGCCAGATACCTGCCTTGGAAGAGACCTTCCCCTTTCGCTCAAAAAATGTAAACTTTACTGGGCCAAGTTCGTACCTACCTGTATTGGATTACATCACATCCGAAGGAATCCTGATTTTTAACATCCTCTGGACAGTGATTTCCGTCATGCTGCAAACAGTTCTTGGCCTGGGTTGCGCACTAATACTCTGGCAGAACGGCCTCAAGTTAAAAAGAGGCTGGGAAATTTTGTTTATCCTACCCTGGGCAATTCCGGAAATGATTGGCGCCTTAATGTGGGTCAATGTTTTTGCCCCGACGACTGGCTGGTTAAGTCTTGCCGCGCAAACGTATGGGAATAATATTCCTTTCGGTTTTTTGTTGAATTGGGAAAAAAGCCCCAATACCACTTTCTGCATCCTGTTGATTGCCGCCGTCTGGTACGGCTTCCCCTTTATGATGCTGGCTGCCAGTACCGGATTAAAACTTGTTCCACCTGAATTATTAGATTCCGCCCATTTGGATGGCGCCAATCTACTTCAAACTTTCAGCTATATCATCTGGCCAATGTTGACGCCTCTTCTGCTCCCCGCCATCATCATACGCGGCGTATTTGCATTTAACCAATTTTATTTATTCCAGGCTTTTCAAATCAACAACGGAACCCTCGCTTCCGTTTCTTATAATTTTTTCAACCCAAGCGGTGGATATATAAATGGCCAATTTGCCATTTCAGCAGTTCTAAACATCATTACCATGCTGATTATGATCGGTTTCGTGATCCTTTTCAACCGCTGGAGCAAGGCCGGGGAGGGACTGACTTATGCGTAAAATATCCATTTTCCGTCAGCTTGGTTCCCAATTTTTCTTAATCCTGGTTGGGTTATATGTCATTTTACCCATCTGGGGCATGATCCGTCTGGCCTTTGACGGTTCATTGCTTGGTCGTCCAACTGAATTTCGCTGGCTGCCAAAAATTTTCTCGATCGAAGTATTTTTAAAGGTAATCGACAGACCTTACCAATCTGTTAATTTTTCAACTTTATTAATAAACAGTCTGGAAGTCTCCACAGGTGCGGCCCTGCTTGCTATTCTGCTTGGAACCAGCCTCGCATATGCCTTTGCGCGTTACCGTTTTCCTGGACGTCAGCCCGGGCTTTTTCTCCTTTTATTAACAGCCATCCTGCCACCGATAGCCTTCACTACTCCGCTTTATATTGTCCTGAGCATTTTGAAAATCCGTACTACATTACTGGGACTCACCATTGTTTACGCCACCTTTGCGATGCCCTTTTGCATCTGGAATATGCGCAGCGCTTTTCAGGCTATTCCCAGGGAATTGGAAGAAGCCGCTTTTATGGATGGGGCA
>CAZLJB010000695.1:0-2216 GCA_964559195.1 uncultured Anaerolinea sp.
AACCACCCGCTGGCAGACCATCCGTTATGCGGTATTGCCACAGGTATTGCCCGGCATCATGGCCGGGATCGTGCTGGGCGCTTCGCGGGCCCTGGGCGAAACTATGGCAGTCATCATGGTAGTGGGAAACGTGGTGCAAACACCTCACTCCATTTTCGATACAGCCTATCCTTTACCGGCCTTGATTGCAAATAACTACGGTGAGATGATGTCAATTCCATTGTATGACTCGGCTTTGCTTGGCGCCGCACTGATCCTGTTGGTCATCATCCTGATTTTCAATATTGGATCAACTCTTATTCTTCGACGTGTGATTGGGAGAAACTGGGTATGAAAAAACGCTGGCAGCGAAGACATGTGACTGAGGCAATTGTTCGCGGATTGATGCTGCTCTCTTTTGCGATCGTGGCGGGCTGTCTGGGTTTGATCCTGTGGACCATCTTACGGCGCGGTCTGCCCGCCATGAGTTGGAGCATGATCACCCAAACTCCCAAAGGCGGTTTTTACCTGGGAAAGGAAGGCGGCATCCTGAATGCCATTGCAGGCTCTCTGTATATGGCGGGTGGCGGCACGCTCCTGGCGCTGCTCTTCAGCCTGCCAATTGCGCTTTATCTCGAAACCTATGTGCGCGATTCGCGCTTTGGTGACAACGTGCGCCTGGCTCTGGATGTCCTATGGGGCATCCCATCGATTGTTTATGGCGCTTTTGGTTTTACTTTAATGTTGGCAATGGGCTTGCGTGCTTCCCTGCTGGGTGGCATCCTTGTGCTAACCTTGCTGGAACTTCCGATCATGACGCGCTCCATGGATGAGGTCATCCGGCGCATGCCCGGCGACCTGGAACACGCGGCCCTGGCGCTTGGATCAACTCGCTTTGAGGTGGCTACCCGCGTGGTGATCCGGCAGATGCTGCCCGGTATCATGACCTCGGTTTTGCTTGCGTTTGGGCGCGGGATTGGTGATGCAGCCTCGGTTCTCTTCACGGCCGGGTACACGGACCGCATGCCATCATCGCTATTTCGTCCGGTGGCATCTCTGCCCCTGGCGGTCTTTTTCCAACTGGGCATGCCCTATCCGGAAGTACAGAACCGCGCTTATGCTTCAGCCTTGATCCTGACTGTGATCGTGCTTTTAATCAGTCTGGGATCAAGATTGGCTGCCGGTCGACTCAGTAAATTTGTGGTGAAATAAGCGACCTGTCAGAAAAGAATCCGGTCAAGCAGATAGAGGAAAGATGGAAGCACATATTCAAGTACGAAATCTAAACGCATACTACGATAATACACAGGCCCTGAAAAATATCAATATTGAGATTCCACGTAAACAGGTTACGGTCATCATGGGACCATCTGGGTGTGGAAAAACCACCCTGCTGAAGACATTTAATCGTTTTTTGGAATTGAACGAAGGCACACGTATTACCGGTGAAGTTTTGGTGGATGGCGAAAATATCTATGGGCGCGATATTGACGAAACCGAGGTACGCAAACGGGTTGGCCTATTGGCCCAACGCCCTTATCCACTGCCCATGTCAATTTATGAAAATGTGGCCTATGGCATGAACATTCACCAGATGAAGAAGGATCGCCGGGAATATAAAGATGCGGTCAGGCACTATCTAGAATTGGCCGGGTTGTGGGATGAAGTCAAAAAACGGCTGCATGAACCCGCCACCAGCCTTTCGATCGGTCAACAGCAAAGGTTGTGCCTGGCGCGTGGCCTGGCCATTGAACCGGAGGTAATCCTGGGTGATGAGCCTACCTCGGCGCTCGACCCGATATCTTCGCAGCATATTGAAAAAAAGCTGCTTGAGTTAAAAAGCCAGTACACAACCGTAATTGTGACTCACACCCTGCGCCAGGCCAAACGCCTGGCAGATTATGCAATCTTCATGTATCTTGGGGAGGTTGTTGAAGCCGGGCCTGCTCATGACATTTTTTCCAATCCACAGCAAGAACGTACACGGGCCTATCTGGAGGGACTGTTCTAACCTTCCAAACTATCTAATCAAGGGGGATGTTCATAGGTCAATTTGATGCCCATAATGAAAACAAAAAGCTGTTTAGTGCGGCAGTTTTGGGTAAATGGCTCCAATTAACAGAACATACGTTCAATGTGCTGTTGTCTAAATAAATTACAAATATAAACCGATGACCACAGGGAGAGCGTAACACGTTGGGGACAAAAAGAATGAGCCAACCATCAAGATAGGGTAC
>CAZLJB010000696.1:0-2212 GCA_964559195.1 uncultured Anaerolinea sp.
ATGGCGGTCAGGGCAAGGATAAAAAACAGGATTATTTCACCGGACATTGATCACCTTCGCATTAATCTTGCGGATCTTTCATTTCTGGAACAGATCGATTGAACTGACCAGGTTCGGTCACTTGTGGGGTAGATGCCCCACCCTGTGGAACTGGAACAATCAGCATGTCTTTGGTATAGATGGCATCACGGCGATCTGTGAAGGTTAACTCATAATTGTCACCCAAAACGACTGCCTCAGTTGGACAGGCATCTTCACAAAAACCACAATAAATGCAGCGCAACATATTGATTTCGTAAGTGCTGGCATAGCGTTGACCGGGAGAAAAGCGCTTCTCGTCCGTATTTTCGGATGATTCGACGAAGATGGCATCTGCAGGGCAAGCTGCCGCGCACAAAGCACAACCAATACATTTTTCCAGGCCATTGTCGTATCGTTTAAGTTCGTGACGTCCCCGGTAACGCCTGGAAACCTGGCGTTTCTCTTCAGGATACTGAATTGTGACGGGTTTTTCGAACATCATCAGCAGGGTGGTCTTCATACCACCAATCATTTCAAGGAAAGGTTCAACGAGCCGCATAGACTTTCCTCCGTAGCGAGCGGTCTACCAGACCAATTGTAAGGAACCCAAGCAAAACAGAAATTACCGGCGTGAACCACGCAAACAGGGGGTTGAGCTGCGTCAGTACAATTCCAACCGCCGAAACAAGCACAATGGAGATTGAAAGTGGCAACATGGCTTTCCAGCCAAAAGACATCAACCGGTCATACCGAATGCGAGGCAAGGTGGCGCGGGCCCAGATCATGCCAAAAAGCAGCACAATGATTTTAAGGAACATATAAACCGGTCCGAGTAAGGCAAATCGATCCACACTCAGGAAGGTATCTTTCAAGAACCAGAATTCCCGGTATCCACCGAAAAATATCGTTGCCGAAATGGCCGAAATGGCAATCATCTTGGTATATTCAGCCATGAAAAACAGGGCGAATTTCATACCTGAGTATTCCACGTGGTAACCGGCTGTCAATTCCTGTTCAGCTTCTGGCATGTCAAATGGAGCGCGGTTCAATTCAGCCAGTGTGGCAATCAAAAATACGACTGCCCCGGTTGGCTGGAGCACCGCAAACCAGATATCTTTCTGGGCTTCGACGATCTTGATCATATTCATGGAACCGGCCAGCAAAATCACAGCCGTGAACGATAAACCCAGGGCCAGTTCGTAACTGACCATTTGGGCTGTCGAGCGCAAACCGCCCAGCATGGCATACTTATTATTGCTCGACCAACCTGCCAGCACAATTCCATAAACCGCGATGGATGCGATGGCAGTCACATACAGAATGCCAACATCGATATTGGCGATATACAGATTGATGGTATGCCCAAAAGCCTGGAAACTTGGCCCCCAGGGCACGGTTGCAGTGATAACCACTGCCGGCACAACCGTAACGATCGGCGCAAGAATAAATAATATCTTCTCAGCCTGGTCCGGGATTAATTCTTCTTTAAAAATCAATTTAACTGCATCTGCCACAGGCTGAAGCAAGCCAAATTTTCCAGCCCGGTTGGGTCCATAACGCACCTGCATACGTGAAAGCGCTTTGCGTTCATACCAGGTAAGATATGCAAAGCCTGTCAGGAGAACCATGACCAGGATAAATGATTTGATTACCCATTCAAGGACTAAAGCCCAATCCATTTGAACCCTCCTCAGGCCTTCTCAGGCCGAAATTGACTCGTAGCGGTGCCGGCCTGTGCTGCAAGCAGCTCCACCACCGTTGGTTCTGGAATAGAAACCCCAAAACTACGGTAGATCAGTGCAACACTGGTTGAAAGTGATTCGTCAAGCTGAACTTGGACGGTCATCTCAACACCATTAAGTTTCATTGATGCCAGCCCACCGCCCATCAAGCCAATTCTGGTGGCTGTGGTGGGGTGTATAACTGCACAGACAGCCCCGATGTGGCTTGTAAGCAGCACTGCCGGGGTCAGAGTGGTGCCCTTATCGTAGAGCTTCGTGACCGGTACAGCCAGCAATTGGCCTTCGGAAAGTTTTTCGCGCAAGGCCCTTGGTTCAGAGCTGGTCTGTTTTGCGGTTTGAACAACGGCTGCTGCCAGCACCAAATGCGCGCCAAAACCTTGCGTGTTTTTATAGGAAGTGCCACCGTAGTAAATATCGTCACGGCTGGCGGCCGCATCGATTTCCTGTCC
>CAZLJB010000697.1:0-2211 GCA_964559195.1 uncultured Anaerolinea sp.
GGTATGATATAATATCATACCGGAGGAAGAAATGACTGTTCACAAAATTGCCATTACCATAGACGAGCAATTGCTTAGGCAACTTGACCGTTTGGTTTCAGAGCGCCGTTTCCCAAACCGAAGCCGCGCTATTCAAGACGCTGTCCGCGAGAAAATCGAACGCGTGGAAAGCAATCGTTTGGAGCGCGAACTCTCCAAACTTGACCCTGTTTTTGAGCAACAATTTGCAGACGAAGGCTTGGGAGATATCCAGGAATGGCCGGAATATTAAGAGGTGACATCTTCTGGGCGGATTTGAATCCCACTCGCGGCCATGAAAAGGCAGGGTTGAGACCTGTTGTGATTATCAGCAAGGATATTTTTAACAAACGTTCGGGGACTGTTATTGCAATGGCAATCACGAGCCAGCCGCAAAACGCGGGGTTTCCGCTTACTTTCGAATTGGCCGAGGTGAAATTGCCAAAACAATCATGGGTGAAGATCAGTCAAATTCGCACACTATCCACAGAACGGCTTGGCGAAAAGGTTGGGCATATCCCCGATGAGATATTAACGCAATTGATCGAAGGCTTGAACGAGATTGTTGGAGGGTAAAGCGCCACCCCGCTGCGCCGCTGCGTCCCTACGAAGACGACCCAGATCCAGATCCAATGGCGGTAAAACAAGCAATGACCACAAAAACAAGCTGCTGCGGCGGGCGTTTATGGGAGAGCCGTAGAAGCCTGGTTGCCTGTTTTCCCGTTTTTGGTGTACGATTAAAACATAAAGATGGACCGGTATCTTTTTCAAAAAGGAGCCAACCGATGATTACCGCATATCGCAAAAAAGCCACTGTCCGCCCTGATGGACGGATTGAAATCAAAACACCATCCTTGAAACCCGGCACCAAGACCGAAGTTATTGTTTTGGTTGGAAGCAATCCAGAGGAAGCTCAAACGCGTCATGCGCGGGTAAAAGAATGGAAAGCCCTTTTCAAGGAAACGCAGGCGCTGCCACAAGCTAAAATCATGACCGAAGCAGAAATTGCCGCTGAAATCGCCGCCTAGCGCGCTGAGTAAAACGCATGCAAGTTGTCATTGATACCAATGTCTTGCTTTCCGCAGTTTGGCGCGACCGAAACCCCGAAACGGTCATTAAATCGCCACTTCGAAAATGAACAATTTGAAATTCACCACCCAATCCAGCCTGGATGCTTACGTATGGGGCATCTGCAACATCCTGCGCCGGAGCGCTGCAATACGTTCCCGAACTGACCTGGATCCTGTTCCTGAGCATTCTGGATGACACCGAAGCCCAGGAAGCCGAGCGCGCCGATGGCGGGGAGATTATTTCGTCCCGCAGGTTGGTGCTTGCAGGCGTCCTGCCGGGCAGATTCCTGCGGGACGTTATTTAGATGGGGATCGATTGGACAATGTGTAATGGGGGTGAGTCTGTCTTGTCAGCCCCGCTTGCCACCTCTGCCAGGATCATGCGGAGCGAAAGCGGCAAATTCAACCCAGATTAATAACTTCTCCCTCTCCCGCACGGCCATCTTTTGTCAGTTTGAATTCAGACTCTTGGCGGGAGAGGGCCGGGGGCTGGGCAGGTCACAACAGAAAAGCAAGAAATTTGTAATGGTCAACGATAGGTTAGACAAAGTAGCCGCTTCGATTTGTCATTGCGAGATTCGTACATACCGCCTTCGGTGGTACTCGATGAGGAGATGACAATTATGTCATTCGGAGAGGAAGATCAATTACCACGAAAGACACGAAATACACGAAAAGGAGCCTTTTTTGTTTTTGTCATCAGGAGATTGCCCTTCTATTGTCATTGCGACATCGTCCAGAGTCACTTACTGGAGACCGGCGCTCTTGCACTCCGAGTTAGGCCCCGGTACTTGTGGGGATTGCCGGTCGTGGCAATCTACCAGCCGGCGAGGGGACTCCTGGCGGAAACGATAAGTGCAGGTGACAGTCACCTTAAAGGTGACTGTCACCTGGCTATCGTCCGATCGTCTGTGTTCGCCGTCGGCGGGGAGTGTCAGGCAGGTTTGCCATCGGCCACTAGTCTGTCATTAGGACATCGTCCAGAGTCACTTACTGGAGGCGTACTTTGCCGCGGCAATCTACCAGCCGGCGTGGAAGATTGCCGCGTCGCCAGAGAGCAAGTGCGGCTCCTCGCACATCGTCCATTGTTTCACCCCGGGTGAACTTCCCGGGGCATCTCTTA
>CAZLJB010000698.1:0-2207 GCA_964559195.1 uncultured Anaerolinea sp.
ACAACCGCCGAAATTGTCCTGGCGGTCTTTCCGGAGATAAGTTACAAACGTGAATTATGTAATTTATCCGGATATGAAGAATTGGTAGTTCGGCCTAAATAAACTTCACTTCTGATATTTTTATTCTTGCCCGGAAGGAAAAACGTAATCGTTCTCTCCTCAATCAACCAGATGTGCGATTATTCAAATTTTTCCAAAAATATCCTACCCATTTTTTAATGTATGGACTGACCGTTTCCTATAAAATAAAGAAACATTATTCGTACAAAAACAGGGAGATTGTCAAAATGGATTATGATCTTGTATTTGAGGGTGGTGGCGCCAAAGGGATGGTTTTTATTGGTGCCTTACAGGAGTTTGAGTCTCTTGGTCACCAGCACGGGCGGATATTAGGCACATCTGCTGGAGCAATCGTAGCCCTCCTGCTTACGGCAGGGTATACGTCAAACGAAATGCTGTCTTCTCTTAATGAAAAACTACCCGATGGAAATTCTGTCTTTACAAGCTTTATGGCAACGCCTGGGCCTTTTGACAGGGCAGCAGTAATCAAAAGCAGCATCAGAAATTTTTTACATGCCGTGAATATTCCATTCATCCCTGATTTCATCGAAGAAAAAATGGATGATGCAATCGTAGAAAAAATGGCCGAAACCCAATCTTTTCGCCATATATTCTCGTTTGTTGAGCGAGGTGGTTGGTATTCGGCAGATAACTTTCTCAATTGGCTGAAAATAAAGCTAGATTCGGGTTCCTTCAATGGGAATCCTCGCAAATTCAGCGGGATGACCCTTCGGCAGTTTTTTGAAGCCACCGGGACCGAGCTTTCCCTGATCGCATCAGACACCACTTCCAGGCAAATGCTGGTATTAAATCATAGTACTGCCCCCGACTGCCCGGTTGCGTGGGCTGCCAGGATGTCAATGAGTGTCCCTTTACTTTGGCAAGAAGTAATTTGGCAATCCGACTGGGGTACGTATCTTGGTCGGAATATAAATGGAGATGCCATTGTCGATGGCGGCTTGCTCTCAAATTTCCCGATTGAACTATTCTTATCTGACCTGAAAGATGTCACCGATGTGATGGGCTCGAAAACCAGCCAGAATGTTCTAGGATTTCTAATTGACGATGATCTAGCTGTTCTAAACGCTCCAGAACTGGTGGAAACGCCACCAGTTCTGGATATTGCCAACCTGGTCCCACTACAACGTATTTCGCGCTTGATCGATACAACCCTATCAGCCCGAGACAAAATGGTGATCGACAGTTATGCCAACCTGGTCGTAAGAATGCCCGCAAAAGGGTTCGGTACAACCGAATTTAATATGACTGATCAGCGCCGTATAGCTCTCGTCGAAGCTGGTCAGCAAGCTCTAAGAAAATATTTTTATGACCTTGAACATCCTGCTCTTAAGGATGTCAGTTTTGGATTCGATGCTGGAGAAGCTGACAATCAAACCGTCATTAATCGGATTGCTTCAAAAATAATCAAATAGCCGCCCATTTTATTGATTGAAAATTTACCTACTCCATTTGCTATAGAAATCCAGAAACTCGGCCTGGGTTCGTACCGTTTCTGAAAATCCCAGACTCTTTCCAAGACGAGTTAGTTGCGGAGGATCCACATAAGTTTGTTTTAGAATTTCGTCCTGCCCCAAAACACCCCCGGCAGCTCCATCCAGCAAAACCTTTCCCTGGGAAAGCGCCACCACTCTTTCGAAATTTTCGGCACAAAAATCGATGTCATGGGTTATGGTGATAACTGTCTTCCCTCGTTCGTGTAAATAGGCAATCACTCTGGCAATTCGTGCTACGTTCGCTGCATCCTGACCGGTGGTTGGCTCGTCAAAAATTACAATTGGTGTATCCATTGAAAGAATGGAGGCAAGTGCAACCATTTTGCGCCATGTTTGGGATAAATCATACGGATTTGTATCGATCATCTGGCTGAGTTCAGTTAAGGCTAAGGCCTCATTTACCAGATGTTCAATTTTATGGCTATCAAATCCCAAATTCTTTGGACCGAAAGATACCTCAACGCCAACCGTTTTACAAAAAAGCTGTTCGTCAGGATTCTGAAATACATAACCAACCCGTGAAGCCAGTTTTGCAACGGTGCTCGAGCGCGTATTCCATTCGCCAATCAATACTTCACCCATGCTGGGCTTCAACAGTCCGTTCAAATGCTTGACCAGTGTGGTTTTCCCCGA
>CAZLJB010000699.1:0-2204 GCA_964559195.1 uncultured Anaerolinea sp.
GTGGCGCCGATATTGGCGGCAAAGTCTTCCGCGCCGAAGATTAAAGCATCCAGGCGGGGATGCGAGGCGATTTCTTTGAGATTCAAAATCCCCCGGGCTGTTTCAACACCCACCAGGATGCGGATGGAATTGACCGGCCAGCCATTGGCTAGTTCCACGCTTTCTATGATTTCGCTGGCCCATTGCACCTGCTCCAGGGCTTCGATTTTGGGGATCACGATGCCCTCCGGATGGCATGGCAGCAAAGTAGTAATGTCTTCATATTCAAAGCCGGACCCAATCGCGTTTATACGGGCCAGCTTTTCAGCTTTACCAAAAGAGAGGTCCTGTAAGGCTTTCGCGATGGTGGCGCGGGCATAGGTTTTGCGATTAAGGGCTGTGCCATCTTCCATATCCATGCAAATGGTATCGACATGCAGGCTGATGGCTTTGTTGATCTTGTTCCAGTCATCTCCGGGCATGTAGAGCAGTGCTCGTCGTGATTTCATAATTCTCCTTGGAATAGCGGGTGATGGCCCGCTATGGGTGAACGCGGTTTACTTATCGGGCTGGCTGGAGGAAGAGCGGAAGGTCTTTTGTAGAATTATTTTGGCTGCTGCCCGGTTGTTTTCTTTAAAAACATGACCGAGCGTTCAAATTCAATCACCAGGGTTCCGTCTGGTTTGTGGCCCCAGTGCTTCAGGCGCACAATCCCGATATCCTTCCTGGATTTTGAATGGCGTTTGTCCAGAACTTCTGTTTCGGCGTAAACCGTGTCGCCGTGAAAAGTGGGGTTGGGGCTGACCACCCGGTCATATCCTAGTGTAGCTACAATTGTGCCTTCAGTTAATTCTGGGACGCTTAATCCCACGATCAGTCCCAGCATAAAGATCCCATTGACAATCCGTTGTCCAAATTGGCTTTTACTGGCAAAGTCCTGATTGCTGTGCAGGGGCTGTGAGTTCATTGTCAGCATGGAAAAAAGCACGTTATCCATCTCTGTCACCGTTCGTCCGTTAGAATGCTTGAACTTTTGACCCACTTCGAGTTCTTCAAAGTATTTTCCGGGCATAAGTGCTCCTGTGTGGATTTTTTTCAGGCGGATAATGGGTTCGAGGTGGTTTCAGCGGGTGGTTGCGGTTCTGTGATTTCCATTAAAACCTGTTCTTTTTCGACTGTTTGCCCAACCTGGATCATTAGTTTCTTGATGCGACCATCAAACGGCGCGGTCAATTTATTTTCCATTTTCATGGCTTCGATGACAGCCAGGGCCTGGCCTTTTGTAACCAGGTCGTTTTCGGCAACGTGGACGGCCCGCACCAGGCCCGGCATGCGGGCGGTTAATTGACCGGCTGGGTGCTGAGCCTGCCCGATGGGGCCGCGGGTGGTGTTCAAAGCGTTTAATTCAAAGGTTTGGCCCTTAATCGTCACCCAACGTTTTGAGCCCAAGCGAGAGACAATAGCTGTGCAGGGGTTGCCATCCAGCAGTAGCTCAAGACGATTGCCTGCCTGGCGGATCAATTTCACTGAAACAGCTTTTTCGGCATTGCTGGCCAGAAAAGTGTCGCCGGTTGGCTTTAGTTCGATGGAAAAGGATTCGTCCTGGTATTGATAGGTTTGTTTCATGATATGGACATTATAACAAAACAGGCGCCCCAGCATGAGCTGAGACGCCCGTCAGTTTTTGAGAGGAGCGCTTAGACCTTGACGTTTTTGAGCAGGCGCAGGCCATTCAGCACCACCAGCACAGTGCTGCCTTCGTGGCCGAGCACGCCCAGGGGCAGAGGCAGCCGGGCTCCAAAGGCGCTTGCGATCAGGATCACGATCACGGCCATGGCAAAGATCAAATTTTGCCAGACGACTTTCTCAGCCCGGCGTGCCAATCCAATCGCGAAGGGAATTTTGTGCAGATCATCAGACATCAAGACTACATCCGCGGTTTCGATGGCTACATCGGTGCCGCCACCGCCCATGGCGATACCGATGTCAGCAGTGGCCAGGGATGGGGCGTCATTCACGCCATCGCCAACCATTGCCACCGGTCCATACTTGTTTTGGAGGGCTTTCAGTACGGTGACCTTGTCCTGCGGCAGCAAACCGGCATGGAATTCATCCACACCTGCCCGGGCAGCAATTTGGGCGGCCACGCGCGGGTTGTCGCCTGTCAGCATGACCACCCGTTCAATCCCGGCCTTTTTGAGTCCTTTGATCATTTCGATCGCGTC
>CAZLJB010000700.1:0-2204 GCA_964559195.1 uncultured Anaerolinea sp.
AACTGTACCCCCCTGACAAAATCGGGACGCAGGCAAAATTCCTGATCCGGTTCGAATTGAATAATCCGGCGAATACCTTTAATGAGCGGATTGGATGCGAGTTTTTCAAGGTCGGCACGGGCAGCTTCACCTTTCTCAAGCGGCGCCCAGGGTACGATACCGGTAATCCGCGGATCCGTTTTTGCCAGGCTGGTGACCCAATTGGCCTCGTCCATGAATTGGGAAAAATCACACTCGCATTGTAAAAAAACCATCTGTTCCACCGGCACCGGCCCGCAGGCGGCGCGGTAATTTTCAGGCAAATAGGGCTTGTTGAGCAGCGCGTTATCATCAAGCCAGGCATAGCGCAGGTGGGATGGATCCCACAGGTGTAAATGCGTATCAATTACCGGAAAATCGATCATGGCAAGCTCCTTTATTTTGATCCAGCCAGCACAGTGGTTTTACCCAGGCCTTCAGGCCCCATGCCCATGTAACCGCCATCCACCGCCAGGTCGGTCGCAGTGATGAACGAAGCATCCTCGCTCAGCAGGAAAAGCGCCGCAGCGGCACACTCTATTGGTTCACCACAACGTCCCAGCATGTGATATTCGCCCCAGATCGGATCCCATTTTTCACGACCACCGCCATCGATGGCAGCCGCCTTGTAGACTTCCTGGGTCCAGATCCAGCCAGGACTGATACTGTTGACGCGAATGTTAAAGGGCGCCAGGTCAAAAGCCATGCACCTGGTCAGATTGTTAACCGCTCCTTTGGCTGCATTATAAGTCCACCGATTGGGCTGCGCAATAAAAGCCGAAATACTGGAGACATTTACAATCGAACAGCCGCTGGCTTGCTTCATAAACGGGACAACCGCCTGCACCATGCTGGCATAACCGATTGGTCCAACCCGCATGATGCGGTCCCAATCTTCGGCAGTGGCATCCAGCCCTTTCGCAATAAACGAAAAAGCATTGTTCACCAGGTGATGGATCTTCCCCCATTTGGCCTGCGCCGTCGCCACAGCCTGCTGGCAAGCTGCTCCATCCGACACGTCCGCCTGAAAGAACAAGACATCATAGCCAGAGCCTGCCAGGCCATCGACCACCGCCTGACCTTGTGGGTTCATATCCATCACCAGAACGGCTGCACCTTCCCGGCAGAGTTCCTGCGTGATGGCCAAACCAATGCCAGAGGCTCCGCCCGTGACAATCGCGACCCTGTCCTTAAATCGATTTTTTACAGGTTTTCGGTCCATTCCAACGCTCCTGAAAAAAAGATGTGAACTTACGGCATGAACAAACCACCATTGACACTGATGGTCTGCCCTGTGATAAACGTGGTTTGTGGAGAAACCAGGAACATGACTGCGCCGGCCACATCCGCAGGTTGTCCCAGGCGTTTGAGCGGGATTTGCTTGACGATATTTACAAGCGCACTTTCATCCCAATCCTGGATCAAGCTGGTTTCCGTGGTTCCAGGCGCCACCGCATTGACCTGGATATTGGGAGCCAGGATGCGTGCCAGGCTTTTCGTCAGGCCAAAGACAGCCGCCTTGGAAGTTGAATAATGCAAACCGACCGCCAGGCCTCCCATCTGCCCGGCGCTGGACGCGATATTGACAATCTTACCACCGTTGCCGCGCTGCATAATCGGCGCGACAGCCTGGCTGCACAGGAACATGCCCTTGATGTTCACGCCCATGACCAGGTCCCATTCCGCTTCGCTGATATCGGCAAAAGCAGTGGTCGGGCAAATCCCGGCATTATTTACCAGGATATCGATGCTGCCCCACTGCTCCAGCACGCTCTGAACAGCCGCGCTGATTTGATCCTTGCGGGTTACATCGGCAGCCAGACCCATGGCTTCCAGGCCCAATTCCCGCAGGCGTCCTGCGGCTGCCATGGCCTCGGCCGGACGCACATCCAGAACAGCAACGCGACAGCCATTGCTGGCCATCAAGCTGGCGATTTCATAGCCAATCCCGGTCGCCGCGCCAGTAACCAATGCCACATGCCCGGATAATAATTGATCGGTCATAATGCCCACAAATATGGTTTTTCAATCAGCTGCTTGATGCGCTGCAGGAAACTTGCCGCGGGAGCGCCATCCACCAGGCGGTGATCAAATGTCAGGCTCAGCACCAGCATGGTACGCACGGCCGGCTGGTCATTCACCACCACCGCATAGCACAGCAGCGAAATCGGCCGGGTCGCCGTCAG
>CAZLJB010000701.1:0-2204 GCA_964559195.1 uncultured Anaerolinea sp.
CCAGGTTCAACGTCCCGCAGGAAGTTGCCCGGCGGGGTGGCTGCAAGCAGGGGTGGGTCTTGCGTATCGGCCGGCAGAGCTGGCCCGCGTGCAAGACCCACCCCTACCGCGTGCAAGAGCAAGCCCCTACCGCGTGCAAGAGCCACCCCTACTGCGGGCGAGAGCCACCCCTACCGCGTGCGAGACCGGGCTCTTTTTATTAGGAAGGATTTTTCAAAATACTGATTTTCACTTTAACTGGCGCACAGTTGTTATTTCTAAATACAGGGAATCCGCGTCAATTTCAATCTCATTTTTCCAAAAAACGTACCGGCCATTCCTGCCAACCTGAACTTCATTAAACGATTCCGGTTCATTTATTTCAGAAAACACTCCCCCTTCGGAGATAGTTGTTTTCAAATCAACGATTCCTTCCACGCCGTTTTCAAACGAGAGTTCAAGCTTGAAATCTTTCAAAGCGCGGATTGTTTTGATTTGGTGTAATTCAAATTCTGGAATTTCTCGAACATCTATTTTTGTCGATAGCATATTGCCACCTTAATCTAACGGCTCGATTTTATTGAGTGTTTCTCGATTATATGCCAAATCCCAATCTGAAATTAGCTCGCTTGATGAATGGCCGCCCATTCAAAAACCAGGGATAAGACGCGTTTTGGTAATTTTCCATTGATAACGCTGATTTGGTTTATCGAAATAATGGCTTCAAAATCATTATATTCTGCGTGAAAATGCGGTGGCAAGTGGTCTTGAAAAAACATTTTTATGGAAATACCGTAAAACACAGAAATAATGGGCATGCTTAAATTGTATCGCATTTCATTTTTTATAACAATAATCGTCCACAATACTTACACATCGTGGCCTTCGGGCAAGACCGAGCCTATGGGATAAATCCCTGGCTCAGTGCTCAAGAAAGTCCTCCGGACTCTGGTTTGGCGCAAAGATGAGTCCGAAGGACTTTTTAATTTAGGATGAGTGGTTTCAAGCGGGGCGAAAAGGGGGTTTTGGGGTGGATGCCATCCGCCCGTACGATTGGATAAACCAGGTTCAACGTCCCGCAGGAAGTTGCCCGGCGGGGTGGCTGCAAGCAGGGGTGGGTCTTGCGTATCGGCGGGGAGGGCTGGCCCGCGTGCAAGACCCACCCCTACCGCGTGCAAGACCCACCCCTACCGCGTGCAAGACCCACCCCTACCGCGTGCAGGAGCCACCCCTACCGCGTGCGAGACCCCCGCGTGCAGGAGCCACCCCCATTAATTGCTGGCGGGGATTTTCTGCCAGGTTTGGCCGCCGTCGGTGGTGCGCCAGAGGCTGGTGAGGCTGCCGGGCTGGCCGGTGAGGGCCCAGCCGTTGGCCGGGTCTATGAAGGTGTATTGGAAGACCGGTTCGGGGCCGCCGGCGTTTAGATCGAAGTTGAGGCTGGCGGGCAGCTGCTGCCAGGTCTGGGCTGCGTCGTGGGTGGCGCACAAATTTGGGCCGCAGCGCACAAAGGCGTCGTTGGGCGAGATGAGCTGGGGGGCCTCGACCTGGGGCTGGGGGCTTTCAAGGGCGGCAGGGGCAGGCTGCCAGGTTTTGCCGCCATCCTGGGTGGTATAGAGCAGCAGGACGCTGAAGCTGAGCGAGCCATCCGGTTTGGATTGGGTCAGGCTGACCGGCAGCAGGCCCTTGGAAGCGAAGAAGCTGGGGGAGAAGGGCATGACGGAGGCACCGGCATATTTTTTGGGCAGAGGGATTTTCTGGGAGAGCCAGTGCTGGCCCAGGTCAGATGAAGTGGCCAGGCGCAGGCTGCCGGTCGGGTCGCTGGCCATATCGCCGTAAGCGATCAGCAGGTGGGCAGAATCGTAATACAGACTGTCGCCGCAGATGTTGCAGAGATGGATGGTGCCTGGGGTCTGGTCGGGCGCGGGGTTGGGGCCGAGCAGGGGCACGGGGCTCCAGCTGGCGCCGCCATCCTGGGTCTGGTAGTAAGTGAGATAGGCGTTGCCAGCGCCCATGCCAGCCGTCTCGGCCAGGCCGGTGGTTGGGGAGCTGAATTGCAGCCAGACGGTTTGAGAAATTTGACTATCGGGCAGGCTGGCCCAGGTTTGACCGCCGTCGCTGGTGTGTAACAGCCCGCCGCTGTTGGCGGTTGAATCGAAGAAGGAGAGCCAGGCCTGCTGGTCAAGATCGGAAGAGCACACGTCTGAACTCCAGTCACCTGAAGCTAT
>CAZLJB010000702.1:0-2194 GCA_964559195.1 uncultured Anaerolinea sp.
GAAAAACTTTCGCCGACTTCATCCATCGATGAACTTAATCCTGACCCGGGTTGACTCGCTGGGTAATTAATATTCTCCTGGGTAGTTCTAATCTCGTTTTCAAAAGAGGAAATTGTTAATTGGTAAAAATCGAGGGCCTTTTCATAGGCCTTGATTGCATCTCCACCCTGTGCATTTTTTTCAAATACATTCCCAAGTTGATAGGCTGAAATCGCATCATCCATTCGGCCCAACTTGGTATAAATATCGCCCAGCCCATCCCAACTATCAGAATCTTCCGGATTCTGCCTGATCGCTTTTTGAAATGATTCCAAAGCCTTATCATGACACCCCATACTACCGTACAAGCTCCCGAGGTTATTCCAGGGAAATATTTGTTCCGGTGCCAATTCAACTGCTTTTAGATAAGCCTGAATCGCCGCAGATATATCTCCGAGGGCAGTTTTCACAAGAGCAATAGCATGCCAGGATAAGGCTTCAAACCAATTATTATTGATCTTGATTGAATAGTTAATGGCCGACTGCAATGTTATTTCGGCCTCATCCAGACTACCATTTCGCCAATGCATGATACCCAAGGTCAATAAAAGGGTGGCCTGCACTCCATTCTCTTTTTCAAGATCGGTATCACCATTAATGTTCTGACCGATTTCGTCTGTTTGATCGGTAACTTCATCACCGGTCAATCCTGGAATAAAATGCCCTCCGAATGGGACTTCCCCGTTAATTTGAATTTCATGCATCCCAGATATTGAATCAGAACTTTCCGATTTTGACATAAGGGTTACGACGTTAGATCCGGGGAATAATTCTTCATCCAAACAAACCATTTCACCGATAAAACCATTCCGTTTGGGCTCAGAATCAGCCATATCATTCAGAATTTCATTTCCATCAAACTGGATACTAAGTGAATCTTTCAGGTCCCCCTCCGAATCCATAACGGGCATCCAGGTTAACGGAATTGGATTCAACGCATCTTCAGGCAGGGCATCGGGCAAATCAGCCTGATCTTGATTATTAGCCATGCTTTCAGATGCATTACCATTTATTCCAATTTGAGATACTTCCATGATTTCAGAACCATCAGACGTATCAAAACCGTATAGTTTTTCCAGATCTTTTTGGACTGCACCCAAGCCCACACACAAAGAAGGATTACCCGGTTCCATATCAATTGCTTTTTTGAAAGAAGCAATTGCATTGTCAAAATCCGCCACACGCCTGTAAGAATCCCCCAGCAAGGTTAATACCAAGGCCTTCTCTTTATTATCAGAAAGCAATTCAACGCTTTTATGATAAAGAGTTATTGATTCTGCAATATTTCCATGACTTAAATAAGCCCGACCAAGGTTTTTATAGATTTCAGCAGTTTGATAACCCTGTCTAATCGCTTTATTGTAAGCATCAATCGCCGCATCCAGGGAGTTGGCTTTCAGGTAAAGATTTCCAAGGTCATTCCAGATATCGATACTATTCATAATTACCTCTTTTTAGACCCGGTAAGATGGTGCAGCCCAAAGCCGCCTGGAATGTTGATTGCACGAAAGAACATTCTGAGCCCTGGATAAAAGCGAAGATTTATCCGAAGAATAAAGATTCTCCGCACCTGCTAACACACTTTCATTTTCAGATTCCAGATACCATAGTGTTGGAACATTCTCATTCGAATTACTATCCATACTGACAGCATTGATCAGAATTTCATCACCCTGCGCGGCACAAACTCCAACTTGATCTTCTAATTTATGCGCCTGTTGGTCGGTAATTGGTGTCATATCAAAAGGCAGACTCATGAGAGAATCATTAACTTCCAACAACTGGGGGGTTTCTTGCGGGAGATCATAAACTTTCATGGTATTTGCCACTGAATGACAACTTCTGCCAACCCGGATGGAAATCTCCTCAATAGAAAGATCAAAATCATTTACAAGTTGCCTGTACATATTAGCCAAATCAAACGGAGAAATTGCCGCACTGTGTATATTTTCATTGATGGAGAGTTCGAGGATTTCCTCTTCACTTGCCTGCCTAATAATCACCGGCACTTCCTTCAGGCCAAGCCTGCGTGCAGCTTCCAGCCTTCTCTGTCCAGCAATCAGTGCAAATTTACCTGGATCATTTCGACCTGGGCAAACGACCAATGGTTGAATAATTCCATGAATACGAATTGAACCTACCAGGTCATCAATAT
>CAZLJB010000703.1:0-2191 GCA_964559195.1 uncultured Anaerolinea sp.
CCTGGCTTGGCCCACACGCGCCTTATACCTGTCCACCGGACTTTCTACGCCTGGCTGCACAGCGTGCGCGTGACTTAAAGGTGGGGATTCACATCCATGTTTCCGAAACTGCTGAGCAGGTGACTCTCAGCCTGGAACAGCACGGCCTGACCCCGGTACAGATGCTGGACAAGGCTTCGGTTTTGGAGCTCCCAACCATCCTGGGGCATTGTTTATATCCCAGCGATGCAGATTTGAAGCTCCTGGCGAGTGCGGATTGTGGTGTTGCGCATGCGCCGAAGACCTATTTAAAACTGGGCATGGGCACAGCCCCCCTGCCGCGTTTCCGCGAAGCGGGTATTGCCGTGGGCCTGGCCACCGATGGCGCAGTCAGCAGCAATACGCTTGATATTATGGAGCAAATGCGCCTGATGGCGCTCACCCAAAAAGATGCTGCTGGCGACTCAACGGTTATGCCGCTTGCTGAAGTATTCGAAATTGCCTTTCATGGCAGTGCCCGGGTGCTGCGTATGGCAGATCAATTGGGAGACCTGACGCCGGGCAGGTTGGCGGATATCGCGCTCATCCGGCAGGATGCGCCAGGCGTCTTCCCCCGTTTCAACGCGCTTGCCAACCTGGTTTATTCAGCCAGCAGCCGGGATGTGGATACTGTGATTTGTAATGGCAAGACCCTTATGCTGCATGGCAAACTTCTGACCATTGATCTTGATCTGGTCAAGCAGGAAATTTCCACCCGTTTGGAGCGTTTGAGCCGGCGGGATCCAAACCGGCGGATTGCCACCTATCCGGGTTAAGGAGAGCACGGTTTTGATTATCCAGGTGTATAGTTTTGTCGATCCGGACCAGGCCAGGCTTGCTGTTCAAATGGGTGTCGATAATATTGGTTTTGTAGCCGGGGATTATGGGCTTGTCCCTGGCGAATTGACTTTTGGGCAGGCGCGCGCAATGGTTGAAGCCTTACCTTCCCATGCAACTTCTGTTGCGTTGACGATGGCCACCGATGTGGATGAGATTTTGCGCATGGCGCGTTTTGTCCGTCCGCATATCATTCATATCTCCACCGATGTGGATGATGTCGATCTCCCAAAAATGAAGTCGCTGCGCGCGCAGCTGCCGGAAGGGATCCGCTTGATGAAGGCCATTTCAGTCACAGGTCAGGCGAGTGTCAGTGTAGCCCGGCATTTTGCCCAGGAGTGTGATCTACTCCTGTTGGATACCAAATCAGCTGATATCGCCGGAATTGGTGTGAGCGGAAAAACGCACGATTGGAATGTCAGCCGGAAAATCGTAGAAAGCGTCTCCATTCCAGTCATATTGGCAGGTGGGCTGAGTGCTGAAAACGTGGCGGCCGCGCTGCACTCAGTTCAGCCCTATGGGGTCGATTCCAACACGCATACCAACCTGGCTGGTGACATGGTTGCAAAAGACATGAACCGTATCCACGCTTTTGTACAGGCTGTGCGCGCTACCGAAGGCCGGGCCCCGGATCCGCAGAAATTGACCGGGGGATTTTAAGGTGGCTGAAAAACTGCGCAAGGTAGTTTTGCTGGGGGATGTCAATATGGATTTATTGATGAACATCCCGGCCTATCCGTCCAATGGTGGCGATGCCCTGGTTTATGACATGGAGATTCGGACGGGTGGAACCCTGGCCAATACCGCCATTGTTCTGTCTCGCCTGCACACTTCTACCGAAATAGTTACACACACCGGCAATGACCCCTGGGCTGACCTGGCCCTTCAAACACTGCGTGCAGAAGGGGTCGGGGTAAAGTTTCTTAAGCAGGATCAAAATGCTGGTACCGGGTTGATTTTCATCACCGTCACGCCGGATGGTGAGCGCACCATGTTTTCGTATCGTGGTGCCAACGTGCTGGTTGATGCCGGCGAAATCAGTCTGGCTATGCTGGCAGACGCTGATTTGCTGCACCTCTCAGGATATTCCTTTATGAAGGCGCCTCAAAAAGATGCCGCCTGGCGCGCGATTGAACTGGCAGAATCCCAGGGTATCCCGATCACGCTGGATCTCGGAGTGGAGCCCGCGGTGGCTCTTGGTGAAGATCTGGTACGCTTGCTTGGAAAACTTGACCTGCTCGTGCTTGGCGACCAGGAAGCCATGATCATTTCGCATCAGGATCAGATCGGAAGAGCGTCGTGTAGGGAAAGAGTGTTCAGAGCCGTGGAAGTATCG
>CAZLJB010000704.1:0-2182 GCA_964559195.1 uncultured Anaerolinea sp.
CTCTGGCCACCTTGATGACGATTGGCGGAATTATTGGGATTGTATTTCAGCCTTTCTTGGGGCAAATGATTGACAGGCTGGGTGAGCGTTTTGTACTGGCATCCGAGGCAGTCCTTTTGGTGTTTGTATGTGTTGGTTATGGCTTCTCCAAATTTGTTCTTCCGGCAAGCCAGGCCTTTATCGCGGTTTGTGTATTTTACTTAATTGACCAGATGCTTTTTTCAGTCGGTATGGCTCGATCCATGTATATAAAAAAGATAGCCATCCAATCTGAAGATGTTCAGGCGGCCCTGGCCGCAGGAGTGACTATTGATCATCTCTTTTCGATCATCATTGCTTTATTAGGCGGATTGATCTGGAATGCTTTTGGTTTTCAATATGTATTCCTGCTGGGGGTGGTGATCGCCATTGCAAATTTTTTCGTCGCATTGCAGGTTCGTATTCCCCAAAATGCCTGATGATAAATTAGCTTCTAGAAAAAGCGACGTTCAGTACAAGACGGGACTTTTTTCTTATCCTGAGTTGGATGTGGATAAGGGTGGCAGTCAAACCCAGGGTAAAAACGAGGTCCAACGCGACCCGAATATCCAGTATTTTCTGCAAGTGCCTATTTGTATGATGCAGTGGATCTGTTTTTTGAGGGATTTTGAGCGCGATTCGCGCTCAAAATCCCTCAGATAGGGTAACCCATCGATTTTTGTTTAAGTGTTGCTATTTCGAGATGAGAAAGCACCAAAATAAAAAGTCTATCAGTAAATGCAATTTCCGAATTATTTTTCTGAAATCGTAATGCTTGTGATTACATCACCAGTGAAATTGGGGTTTTGGTCCGGATCCCGGCGTGTAATTCCATTGACCACATCCATGCCGCTGGTGACCTGTCCAAAGATGGTGTAGCCACCGTTAAGTTGTTCTGTGGGGGCAAACGTGATGAAGAACTGGCTGCCGTTTGTGTCTCTACCAGCGTTGGCCATGGCGAGCACCCCGGGTTTATCAAATTTTAGATCGCTATCTTCGTTTTTAAACTGATAACCAGGGCCACCTGCGCCTGTTCCGGTTGGATCGCCAGCCTGGGCCATGAAACCTTCCAGAACACGGTGGAAGGTTACCCCATTGAAGAAACCATCCTTTGCCAGGAATACAAAACTGTTGACTGTGATGGGTGCCTTATCCGGGTAAAGCTGGACAATAAATTCACCCCCTTTGGCCATTTTAAAGGTTGCAAAATATTGTTTTTTTGCATCAATTGTCATGGGTGGCGCTGATGCGTATTGTTTACTATTTGCTGGTTGGGCTGGTGCATTTGCTTGTGCTGGTTGGGTTGGATCAGTTTGCGCGGTTTTGTTGTTTTGGCCGGACAGCAGTACCCAAATAATGACTGCCACCCCAACTATGGCAGCTGCGATCAGGGCCTGTTGTAAGGTGCTCAGTTTTTGCACTTTCTTTTTTGTTGGTCTTTTGTTTTTTGACATTTTTCTTTCTCCTGGGTCAATATTTTACTTCGAAAAAACATTATGATTGGTTCTAAGTTTGGGTCAGCGAGCTTGCCGGGCGCGAACCCATTGGTAAATCAGCCCGAGTAATATTACCAGGGTTAGAATGACCACCAGAATTTGCCAGGCTGTCGTTTCGGTTCCGGTCGTAACCTGAACTGTTGTTTCAGTAACAGTCAGCTTGATTGGGATTGTGGCTGCCAAAGTGGGCTCTGGGGTGCGGGTCAGGATGTGGGCTTGGCCTGCCGTGATAGTACGCAGCATGGCTGTCATTGTCAGGGCACCTGGTTTTATTCCTGTAGTCGGGTTTGCGGTCAGGGTGATGGTAATTAATGGCTGGGATGTATTTGTCGCTTTTGCACCGGCTGGGGTTCGTGTGGGTGTACGGGTTCGTGTGGGCGTCAGAGTTAGTGTTGGCGCCAGGGTTGAGAACCGGGTTGGGATGAAGATCTTTGTTTGGCTTGGTTCCAGGGTAAGGGTCGGACTGGTGGTTAGGGTGGGAGCGAGCGTATTTGTCACCGTGGGTGTCTGGCTTGGGGGGCGTGTCAGGGTAATGCTGGGCGATGTGGTTGGCAGGGCTGTATTTCGAGGCGTTCTCGTTACACTTGCGGTTGGTGTGCTGGTAAAGGTGGGCGTGATGGTGGGCGTGTTGGTTACTGTGGGCGTCTTGCTCAGGTAAGCTGTAGCTG
>CAZLJB010000705.1:0-2178 GCA_964559195.1 uncultured Anaerolinea sp.
CACGATATTTACCATTCGCCTGCCTGTTACCAAATTGTGACATGGCCGTGTTCCAGCAGTGACAGTTATTCGGTATAAATGCTTCTATATTGTTGTGCAAAAAAAAGGAGCAAAATGAAACGAATACTGTACTCAATGTTGGTGGCAACTGTGGTTTTCTTGGGGAATTATTTCTTTTCCAACGGCACGCTTGCCATAAGTGTGGAAACGCCCACTCCAGTTGTGGCAATGGCAACCGCCGCGCCCACAACCGTTGCGCCTGCAACCCTAGCTGTGCCCACAGCCGAGGCTGTGTATGGAAAACCTGTACCAGCGGATATCTCCAGCGCGCTGATCGAAGGTTCGAATATTTCCTATTCCGGAAGCTCCTTTACGATTTCAGCAGGTCTGGCGGATGGGGCGCAGGCTTCGACTGTTCCGCAGTTTGACGACTTTTCTTGGTGGCCCGCTCACACGAAATATGTTTTGAAGAATTACCCCCTGCAGGGAAAGACCTACGAACCGCAGATCTTGATTTTCCCTGCCAGGGAATACGCGCAGATGAAGGAATACGCGGATGCCTACGGACAAACCGGTCAGCCTGCGCCGATCGAAAGCCTGCAAACTATTTTGAACACGCAGAACTTTTCCACTCTCGAAACGCTGCCTTTGCTCCCATACCAGCATGCCACGCAGGTAATTCATGCCCAGGGCAAAATATTATCCTTCCAGAACGGGAGCGGCATCCGTTATATCACGCAGTACAGCCAGGCCGCCTTCCCGCTCATCAACAACACCGATATTTTTTATACCTTTCAGGGTCTGACCATTGACGGCGAATACTATGTCAGCGTGATCATGCCGGTCAATCTGCCTTATCTGGCAGCGGATTACGGACCGAATGCGTTCAGCAATCCGACTGAATGGCAGAATGCCGAAAAATTCCCGGAATACTTGCGCATGACGGTAGATCGACTCAACCAGGCTGAAGGTGAAGCGAAAAACCCATACGCGCCATCGCTGGCAGCCCTGGATGCGCTGGTTCAATCCCTGCTGGTGGAAAAATCCGCCGCCTCCGGCCTTGTGCCGCCAACGGTTGAGCCAGCTGCGCCCGTCAGCAAAACAGGGGTGTGGATCACCAATCTTGGCAAGTTAACGCTTAATCAATCTGGTCCCGAGATCACGGGCAGTATGGATGGATATGGTGAGCTCAAGAGGCAGGACTCCCTGCAGGGAACCTCAAATGGCGACAGCGCCGTATTGAATTCACAGCTCTTGGGCGATTTGAACCTGGTGTTTTCGGGGAACACATTTAAAACCACCCCGGGCAGCCGGGTTGCTTTCTGCGGTATCCGGGCCAGCGAATCAAGTGAACTTCCTTCCGGCTGCGGATTTAGCGGAATGTGGCTGCTCTCGCCCAACAACTTTTTCCCCGGGGATAGTAAAGTGGTGATGAAGCAGGTGGCCGGAAATGTAACCGCTGAATTTTTTGATGGAAAAGGCAACAGCTTTGACATACTAACCGGTCAGATCTATTGGGGAAAGGGCTGGGGCGTAAGCGGGAAAAACAAAACCGGTCATAACGTCACACTGGTGATGAACTCATTTGAAACCGGGTTCGAGTATATCTATGATGACCTTTTCCAACTTAAACTTTGCGCCGTACGGGAAGGATTGAAGAGCGCGGATCTGGGAAATTTCAGCTGTAATTTATAGATTGGAAACCGCAAAACGAACACTTCACACTTTTGTTGCTGAAAGGCGTGGCTTGCCGTGAACAGATGGAGTGTTTGCCTGGCTTTTGGATATTTTATAGGTTGAAACTGACATGGAGAAAAATGAAAAAAATTCTGTATTTGCTTCCTCTGCTTATGATTATGCTCGCCTGCAGCGTACAGCCTTCGCCAACTCAGGAAGTGAGCAGCATCGTTAATGCGACTTTAACCGCGGTTGCTCAAAACGATCTGCAAGTTGCTGCGACACAACCGTTGTTTAAGCCAAACCCAACCCAGGCAAAGCCGCTTGTCACTCAGGTCGCACCGCCCGCCCAGCCCAGTTCGTCACTTTCAGCGCGCGATTTTATTCCACCCATGGGAACTGTTACCGGAAATTTATCCTTTCCGTCTTCATTTATTCCGGCCATGCGCATTGCCTTCTTTAGTCTCACTGATGGAAGTGTTAGTTATACCGATACGGGCA
>CAZLJB010000706.1:0-2174 GCA_964559195.1 uncultured Anaerolinea sp.
AGCCACGACTTTCTCAGCGTTATATTGGTTCACTGGTCGCAGATTTTCACCGCAATCTCTTGTATGGTGGTTTGTACGGTTACCCGGGTGAGCTAAATGCTCCTAACGGAAAAATCAGGGTATTGTATGAAGCCGGCCCAATGGCATTTTTGGCTGAACATGCCGGCGGTTATGGGTCCGATGGAACAAGATCTTTATTAGATATTAAGCCGGATATCTTACACCAACGAACGCCGGTATTTATTGGGAGCAGGTCGTTGGTTGAAAAAGCAGAGGAGTATATTGGTGGCTTGAAAAAATAGTCAGAAGGTTGTTATTCACCAATAACTTTTACTAATACACGTTTTGCCCGGTGACCGTCAAATTCCCCGTAAAAAATTTGTTCCCACGGGCCAAAGTCTAATTTACCTTTTGTGATCGCCACAATGACTTCTCTCCCCATTATCTGGCGTTTGAGATGGGCATCTGCGTTATCTTCGCCGGTCCGGTTGTGATAATAGTTGTTAATCGGTTCGTGTGGTGCTAAAGTTTCCAGCCAGATTTCATAATCATGGTGAAGACCACCTTCGTCATCATTAATGAAAACCGAAGCCGTGATATGCATGGCATTACATAAGCAAATGCCCTCGATAATGCCACTTTCTGATACGCAAGTTTCAATCTGCGGGGTGATATTAATGAAGCCACGCCGGGCAGGAATGTTAAACCAAAGCTCTTTGCGAAAAGATTTCATACTTATCCTTGTGTTTGAGATGTGTTCTTATCTACTTGGATACATTTTAGTGCAGTTTATGGTTAAGAACGAAAATCTCGTTAAAAAAATATACTGCTGTCAGTTGATGTGTATAAAAATTAATCTACATCCAGCCTAATTCTATAAGCTTAATATATCGGTAATGGCAGTTATATGCGCGTCAGGTTGGAGCCGAGAAAAATTTGTATTCTTGCAGAGAGAATACCGATCAGAAAATGGTGTTCGTGAAAAGCCAATTCCTGAGCCTGGCTGAATTTCTTGATTTGTTCATGTTGTTTGGCTTGGATTATAGGAAATGGCATGTGAGTTGTAGACTATTGGGCGGAGGCGAGCTGGAGTGATAGATTTATCCCCATTTTTAACTTTATTTTTCTCGTAACTTATTAAAATTCCCCTGGGAGATGTACCCTTGACGTTTGTAGGATTGGGATATACAATTTGTTTCTAAAATAAACCGACGGTCGGTTTATAAAAGAGAGAAGTATGGCACGCATTGTCAACGAAGACGATTACGCCGCCCGGCGCAACGAAATTTTGGATGTAGCCCGACAGATGATTTATACAAAAGGGTATGATCAAATGTCCATTCAGGATTTGCTGGATGCCTTAAAAATCTCCAAAGGAGCTTTTTACCATTATTTTGATTCGAAGCAATCCCTTTTAGACGGGTTAATTGGACGGATGCTGGATCAGGCGGATCAGGTTTTACAACCGATTGTGGATGATAAGGAATTATCAGCCATTGAAAAAATGCAACGATATTTTGATACTGGTGGGCGCTGGAAGGTGACCCAAAAGGCCTTTGTACTTAGCTTGTTGCGCGTCTGGTATACGGACGCCAATGCCCTGATGCGCCAGAAACAAGAATCTGCTGTCAGCAAGCGCACAGCGCCAATGCTGGCGGAAATTATTCGGCAGGGAATGGCTGAGGGTGTGTTCACGACGAAATACCCAGATCAGTTCGGATGCATGATTGTGGGGTTGTCGCGGGGTTTCGAGGACACAATAGCTGAACTGCTTCTTGCCGAAAAGCCGCCGCCCGATGCGTTGGAACGCTTGGAAACTGTTGTCGGCGCTTATTCCGAGTCGATGGAACGGATTCTGGGTGCGCCAGCGGGTTCGCTGCCAGTTGGCGAGATGTTGAAAGAGTGGCTTGTAGCACCATAGAGTTCTACTAGGCTAGCACCAAGGTCAATCCGGATGAGTCGCAGCATCGAATGCGAATCGTGTAAAATTAGTTTTCGGAGATTACTGATCGGATATTCGAAAGAAATGGAGTAACAATGCAACTTTACCTGCGTCTTGCATGGCGTAACATTTGGCGGCATAAGCGCCGTACTATTATCATCGTGATCGCTATGTCGCTAACATTGTAGATCGGAAGAGCACACGTCTGAACTCCAGTCACCTGAAGCTATCT
>CAZLJB010000707.1:0-2167 GCA_964559195.1 uncultured Anaerolinea sp.
TTTATTTCTAGTGGAGGGAAAAAGTGTCTTTAAATAAATTTGGTCTATTTCTTCAGGGCCTGGATGAATTTGAAAAAAACGCCAGTTTACAAAAATTACGCAAGCACTTATTACAATCACTTCTTACAACCGGTGTGTGGATTGGATTAGTGCTTTATGTCATTGGACTAATGCCATTCGCTTTCGGTAAGTTAACCATCTGGTATCCAATTATTTATACGATCATCATTGGCTGGCTGCTGGCAATTACCTTTATCAAGGCCTTATCTTTTTATTCCCTGCGGGTTTTCAGCCTATTGTCATTCCTATATATTATGGGGATATTAAATTTATTTTTGGGCGGGTTCAATGCAGGAGCAGCCTTGTTTTTCCTGACATTTACCGCCATCTGTACGCTGTTGGTAGGGATTAGGGGAGGTATTCTCGCTCTGGCGTCATCCATTTTAGTCATCATAATCGTAGGCATTGAAATAATACAAGGATATGTTACACCAAGTTGGTATTATTCTGCAGTTGAAGTTTCACCCTGGATAATCACTGGCCTTACCATGATTTTAATGGGGGCACTTTTGGCAATATCCATATCCACGCTGGTTCGAAGCCTGGACGAACAATTAATGAAGGCAGTCGCATTATCAAATGATCTATCACAGGCTTATGACGCGACCAGACGGGAAAATGTATATCGATACCAATTGCGTCATTTGGGAGATAATCTAGAGGGCGAAGATTCACTTCAGACCCGTTTGGAGGATGGATTAAAATTATTGTGCCATATTTTAGACTCGTCTGGGGGGTTTATTGCAACTCGTCAATTTGATCGTTTGGTTGTTAGAGTTTCCCTTGCGTCCGTCCCAGTTGGGGAACAGTTCGACCCAATTGAGATGTCATACGAAGATGTATACAAATCCTCGGCTGGGTTTGATGATACGCTTACTTGGATGGCGCCGGCATATAAAGGTGATAAACAACTCACTTTGATTGGCATAGGACTTCCGAAGAATAGACCCCAGTACTCGGAGAACGAATTCGACCTTTTGGCTGAAGCTGCCAACAAAGTCGCTTCGATCGTCGCGCTGGCAGAGATTTATTCTGGAGAAACAGTTCATGAAAAAAGCCTTCAATCTGAATCAAGCGAGTTATTTTCTACTCTCGACTCGAATCCCGATCCACAGTTTCTCAAAATGGTTGAAGATGTTCTGAAAAAATTGTCAGACACCATCACCCTTGGCCAATCACCTTTAGCGCAGGAATTAAAAATCAAAGGCGAAACACATATTGATCGCGGGAAAATTTTGCGTGAGAAATTGGTCAATGCAATCGATACCCTTCGACCTAATGGAAATCGACCGGCTGAACCGGTGCCGCACGAATGGGCAAATTATGTGGTGTTGCATGATGCGTATGTGGAAGGGGTAGCCAACCGCGATATCATGGCGCACTTATATATCTCAGAAGGCACATTTAATCGTATCCGACGCAAAGCATTGCGAGGCGTTTCGCGATATTTATTGGAAAAATCGAACTAATTTGCTCGACTTTAATTAATATCCACGCGGACTCCAAACGAGAGTCCGCGTGGCATTTTAACGACTTTTATTTTATTTTTGGCGGTTTTTGGCAGTATCTATCGGCAGTATTTGGCATTTAATATTTTTCCATGGCTGTATACTGGGCTAACTTCAGAGTACTCACAGCCCAAGTGTTGATTAGTTATCAGTTTTTGTCACGGTTCAACTGGCTATCCCAAAGGAAATAGGAAGAATTTAATTACCAGTGCGTATTTATTTGAGGAGATAAATTTAATGTACATTGCGCAATTTGCTGTACCCAAACTGGCTCAGGGGGGAATTATTCTCCTGGCGGTCATTTCTGTCGCGATCGCCGATGTCATGCTCAAGAAGGCAGCCGATCAGGGCAGCCTGTCTGATGCACTAATCAGTCCCTGGTTGTTTATCGCGATTGGTTTGTACTTGATACAAATCAGCTTCTTTACCATTGCCTTTATTGCTGGTTGGAAGCTCAGCATGATTGGTGCTCTGCAAACTGCCATTTATGCACTGATCGTTCTGGCATCCGGTGTTTTTCTCTATCATGAGAGTTTGACCAGCGTACAGGTATTTGGCGTGTTATTGGCGTTCGGCGGTGTGGTGCTGATTAACTGGCC
>CAZLJB010000708.1:0-2139 GCA_964559195.1 uncultured Anaerolinea sp.
CTACACGGCTCTGAACACTCTTTCCCTACACGACGCTCTTCCGATCTTACGACCGTCCCTCTAATATGTTTGTGGCTGGTTTTATTGGTTCCCCTGCCATGAACTTCTTCCCTGGTAAAATTAAGAAAGAAGGCGGAAAGCTTTTTGTGGAAACTGCAGGTTTTACTGTAGCCATTCCGGATGAGCGTTCCAAACCCTATGTTGATTACGTTGACAAAAAAGTGGTTTTTGGTATTCGCCCTGAGGATGTAAAGAATCCTCAGTTTATGCCACCCAATATTCACGGTGAAAAGATGGGTGCAAAGGTGGATGTCATCGAACTGATGGGTAATGAAATTTATCTTTATCTGGTCAGCGCTGGAAATAACTTTGTGGCTCGAGTTGATCCCCGCACGGCTTTCAAGGCTGGTGAAGATGTTCAAGTTGCTCTAAATATGGACAACTTCCACATCTTCGACCCGGAAACTGAAAAGGCCATACGTTAATTTGTAATCGAGAAATTGACCGCCAGGAGCCTAGGCGCCTGGCGGTTTATCTTGCCTGTTGGAGATTATTATGGAACCGAAATATAAACTTGTTCTTGTTCGTCATGGTCAGAGTACCTGGAATTTAGAAAATCGTTTTACTGGTTGGACGGATGTTGATCTAACCGACCTGGGTGTTTTGGAAGCGCACAATGGTGGAAAATTACTTAAGGAAGGCGGTTTCGATTTTGACATTGCTTATACTTCCGTCCTCAAGCGCGCAATTAAGACCCTTGGGATAATTCAAGAGGAAATGGGATTGGAATGGATCCCGGTTTTTCGAGCCTGGCAGCTGAATGAACGACATTATGGTTCACTTCAGGGCTTGAACAAAGCTGAAATGGCTGAGAAATTTGGCGAAGCGCAAGTTAAGATCTGGCGCCGCAGTTACGATGTACCACCGCCTGCGTTGGAATTGACCGATGAACGCCATCCTCGGTTTGATCGGCGATATGCAGATGTAAAAGGCTCAGATCTTCCAGCTACGGAGTCACTCAAAATTACGTTGGAACGGGTTCTTCCATTTTGGCATAGTACCCTGGCGCCGATGATCAAGTCCGGTAAGCGTGTTTTGATTGGTGCTCACGGTAACAGCTTGCGAGCGATGGTGAAATATCTCGACAATATTCCTGATTCGGAAATCACTGAACTTAATATTCCAACTGGTATTCCCCTTGTTTATGAACTAGACGGTAACTTGAACCCCATTAACCATTATTACCTTGGTGATGCAGAGGCTGTAGCCAAAGCGGCAGCAGCTGTGGCAGCACAAGGCGCCAGCAAAAAATAATTTATTTTGCGAAATCGATTTGGGTGAGACCCTGAAGGTTGAATAACCTTTGGGGTCTGTTGGTTAGAATAGGCTTATGACACTTTCATTGGATTTTACATCAGAGTTAAAGAAACACTTTCTGGGGGAGATTCGACTGGATGATACGACCAGGGTCTTGTATAGTACGGATGCGTCAATTTATCAAGTCGAACCCCTTGGAGTTGTCATTCCTCGCACGCAAGATGATTTGATCGCGGCGGTTGAACTTGCGGTGAAATACAAGATTCCCTTACTTCCTCGTGGTTCCGGCTCATCTTTGGCTGGACAGGCAATTGGTAGGGCCATGATAGTAGATTGCTCCCGCTATCTTGATAAGATAACCATCCCGCTTGATAATGAATCTCATATCGCCAAAGTGGAGCCAGGGGTAATTTTGGCCAACCTCAATCGAGCCGCGGGGCGGTTTGGACTGATGTTTGGTCCTGACCCAGCATCGGCTGAGCGTGCAACCATGGGGGGTGTTATTGGAAACAACGCAACCGGAGCGCATTCTATCCTTTATGGGATGACCGCGGATCATCTCCTGTCTGCAGATGTTATATTTTCTGATGGCAGTCTGGCAACTTGGGGTCCGGTTAATGAGAGATATTTGGATGGAAATAGTCGATATTTCAAGGTACTTAAGGCAGCTTTTGACATACGCGAAAATTACGAATCTGCAATTAAAGAGAACTGGCCAATAACATGGCGGAACTCGGCAGGTTATCGACTTAATTACCTTATCCCATGGTCTGGTACACGACCCAGATCGGAAGAGCGTCGTGTAGGGAAAGAGTGTTCAGA
>CAZLJB010000709.1:0-2136 GCA_964559195.1 uncultured Anaerolinea sp.
TAGCCTATATTGATCCAGATGGATTACTTACTGTCAAAGCAGCGGGACAATGGACTCACGCAGACCAAAAGCAAATTGCTCATTCACTCAACCTTCCGGTCGAAAAGGTGCGCGTTCAGTATCCAGCCATAGGCGGAGCTTTTGGCGGTAGAGAAGACATGTCAGTACAAATTGTACTCGCGCTTGCGGCATGGAAATTAAATCGGCCAATAAAAATCATCTGGTCCCGGAAAGAATCATTGATTGGTCATGGCAAACGACATCCAATGGTAATACGTGCCAAATGGGGAGCTACCCGCGATGGAAAACTAACAGCCGCAGAAACTACATTCATTGCGGATGGTGGAGCATATATGTATACCACCAACAAAGTTTTAGGAAATGCAACCATCACTCAAACAGGCCCATACGCTATTCCGAATGTGAAATCTGATGTCATTGGTGTTTACACAAACAATATTCCAAGTGCTGCATTTAGAGGCTTTGGCGCACCTCAGGCTCAATTCATGGCCGAAATGCAAATGGATAAACTTGCTGAAAAACTTGGGCTCGACCCGGTGGAATTTCGTATGCGAAATGCATTACGCCCTGGGGATACACTGGATGTGCAAACTCCTCCACCCGGTCCAATATCAACAATTCAAGTGATCGAAGCAGCAGCTCGAAGAATTGGCTGGGATAATGATAACGGTCTGTGGCATAAAATCAGAACTGAACAATCTGCATTCGGGAATCCATCAATCGTTCGGGGTATTGGACTTGCTGCAGGGTTTAAAAATATTGGTTTCAGTTTTGGCTACAAAGAAAATTGCTGGGCGAGAGTAGAAATATTTGGAAATGGAACCATCGAACGTGTAGTCGTTTACAATGCAGCAGCTGAGGTTGGGCAAGGGAACCATACCATACTGGCCCAATTAGCCGCCGAAGCCATTGGTGTCCCTATGGGAATGATCGAAATGGTTACCATGGATACACTCAACATGGGAAATGCAGGATCTGCTTCTGCATCACGTTTGACTTTTATGTCTGGAAATGCGGTAAAGGGCGCCGCCGAGCAAGCTCGCGCAAAGTGGGATACTGAGGAGCGCCCTGCAATTGTTGAATTTACTTACCTTGCACCTGAAACTACCCCATTTGATAAGGAAACCGGTAAGTGTATGCCCAATTTTGCTTATGCCTATGTCGCTCAGGCAGCAGAAGTAGAGGTAGACACGGATACCGGTCAGATCCACATTCTCAAAATTATTTCGGCAGACGATGTGGGCAAGGCCCTCAATCCATCCTTGGTTGAAGGTCAAATCGAAGGCGGCGTGGTTCAGGCCCAAGGATACGTCATGATGGAAAACTTTATTACCAGGAATGGTTACGTTCTCACTGACCAGCTCAGCACCTATCTCATCCCAACTATTCGTGATATCCCAGATTCAGTTGAGTCGCTGGTGGTTGAAGTACCCGACGCACGTGGACCTTGGGGCGCAAAAGGATTAGGTGAACTACCTTACCTCCCAATGGCTCCCGCAATCATTTCTGCTGTTCATGATGCCACGGGTGTCTGGTTTAATGAATTTCCATTAACTGCCGAAAGGATACTAAGAGGATTAGGAAAAATATAGTTTTATCAATCCAGGATAAAAACTCGGCTGTTTTTTGCAATTGCAGAAAGATAAAATCCAATTTCTGCAATTGCTTTTTAAAATCTGTATGAAAAAACATCCCGCCGTAAGATGGGGGGGCATCTAACGACGGGATAAATAAAATGCACTTTTCGGTAGTCTGGCGGTCTTGATCGATACCAGTAAAAATTAAATCTTGATTTTAGACCCAAGACTTTGCGTCGCCGCTTTTCAACGGTTTTGCGTTTCGGCTTGCCGGGCGATCATTGTCACTTGGTATTAGCGACATTAGACCCTCTGGCTTTGCGCAACCAGTTTTCACTGGTTTTGCTTTTTTCGATAGTCAGGCTGTCATAGTGTTTATTACCCACTTTAGACCCTCTGACTTTGCGTCACCAGTTTTCACTGGTTTTGCTTTTTTCGAAGTGCAACTATATTTTGCCACAAATCAAAACTAATATCAAGCGATTTCTGTTTTTTTAAGCTAATTGTAAGGAAATAAAGTACGTTTTCTATTTCATTA
>CAZLJB010000710.1:0-2134 GCA_964559195.1 uncultured Anaerolinea sp.
TCGGCGTGCTGGGCGAGTATATCGGCCGCATTTATGATGAAGTCAAAGGCCGACCACTTTACATCACACGGGAAGCCCCCGAAAAAGAGGTATAAAAATGGATGGTCATCTGACCATCCATTTTTATTAAATTACCTGAATTTGAATGGCTGTATATTTCGACTTTCTCAGCCTGCCGAAGAACCCAAACATAGAAAAAGCAACGCCATATTTTTTACCCATCAACTTCTTAAGTTGGTCCAGGGCCGGGCTAGAATCATCCACCTGCGCACTGGCAGAAACCCACTCCCCGACCGGGGTCCCGTCAGCCTTGCTGGGAGCAATTCGCACCCTGGCATTATTACGAATACGCCTGGCCTTGCCTGAAGCCGCTTCAGTCCAGAGAAACAGCCTTTCGCCATCCTGAACAAACCAGACCGGCGTTTTGACGCCATTGCCATTTTTCCTAAAGGTTTCAACATTCAAATACTGTTGTTTTTCAAACTGATTTAGTGCTGTCATCCAAATACTCCTGAAAAAATAATAACCGCCGAACAAATCAGACCGGGAGGCTGCAAAAGGCCATCCAAATTTCAATTCCCATCCATTACATAACTTCGATCAAAATAACTGTGTACTCCAATCCACTGGCCCTGACTTGGGACGCAAATTTTACAACCTGATCGCCATATTTTTCAACCAACAATCTGTCAACCAACCCGGCAGAATCAGCATCCGTCAATTCACAAGCCTGGGCCGCCAGCCACTCTCCGATGGGTTCGCCTGTCACACCACTTAGCACGACATTGACCTGGCGATTATTTCGAACCCGCTTAACCTTGCCAGAGCTATTGGCAGTGCGGACAAATAATTTATCTCCATCCTGCACAAACCAGACCGGGGTCTTGACACTTCCGCCTGATTTGCGGAAAGTTTCGAAATTGAGATAATTCTGATGGGCGAATTGAGCTAATTTTTCGTTCATTTTTCCTCTTTATGATTCTTGAATAATCATGTGAATAATGAAACAAACCAGCGGGTCTTTAAAAACCCGTCTCGTAAACCATGTATTTTTCAAGGTCTAGGGCAGACCTCGAAAACTACGCGCACGCCAGTCTGCCAGGCGCTGTTGGCTGGTATTTGATAGCATTAATGTCATTCCAAAGGCAATCAGCGTATTGGTGACAAAAAAGAAAACGATTTCCTCGAGCGGCAGGATCCCAAGAAAACGCATCCCAATGGTTTGATCTGCAGAAATGGACCAGGTGGTGGCCTTCAACGCAGCCGTATCCGCCAGGGACAGGTACAAACTCATCGGAACAATCGCCCAAAAAACCAGCCAGCGCTGATGCCAGAGAATATCCGCCCCAAACAAGAATTGTGGAAAAATCGCCGGAAGCGCCCAGCACAGCGTGATGGAAAGATAGGTTCCCGGTTTCCAGCCAGAAAAAAACAGTCCGATACACAATAACCATATCACAAACAAAAAGCCAAACCCAACCAGGCGGCCCGCCCTGGATGGGCGAAAAACACCTGCATCTGGCAGCCTGCGCGCCAGAAAAACCCACCACAAACCACTCAGCAGTGTTTCCACCACAAAAAAAGTGTACTCCTCCAGTGGCACCCAGCCAATTACAACCCCGGTCACCAGGCGCGGATTATAAAACCAGACCCCGCTCGCCACCAGATAATTATCCCAGGGCGTGGTATACACCAATGCCAGACCAATATGAATAATAATAACCCGCCAGATTTGTTTCTCCTGCAAGCGTGGCAGGCCAGCCTGCTGCCGCAGATCCCAGCCGGTCAGACCGGCCAGGATCAGGATTGGGATAAAAACAAAGCGAAACAAAAAACCCAGGTAAGTCATAAATACAGGTCAGCGATTGGAGTAGGGTTCATGAATGGACGGATCTGCGCGAAACTTTCATTTTCACGCCCGGGCGTGGCTCCAGCGTGGCACCCATGTGAGCATAAATATGCGCCGCATTGAGCGCTTCAAAATGAAAAGTTTTCAGCAGGTAGGCCAACAGGATGCGCGCCTCTGCCTGGCCAAAAGCGGCACCCAGGCAAGCTCGCGGCCCGCCACCGAAGGGCAAGTAAGCAAAAGGTGGCTGTTTGCGCCCGTGCTCAAAGCGCTCAGGACAAAACTCAT
>CAZLJB010000711.1:0-2129 GCA_964559195.1 uncultured Anaerolinea sp.
CGGACAAGCTCGCCGGTAAACCCCAGGCTTCCGGCGCCGATAAAGGCTATTTTGGTCATGACGGTTATTCTCCTCTTTTTTGGTGTGGCTGATGGGCAGTGCTGAGGCAGGGGATTTCAGGGAAGGGCAATTTTTAGCAAGCGGGCGGCATTCAGATAATAGACCTTTGCCAGGATCTCATCCGGCAGGTGAATGCCGTTTATGAACCAGCGCCCCTGTTGTGGAACTTGGCTGGTGCTGTAATTGAAATATTCATCATCTGTTTCAAGGAAGCGGTAGTAGAGCTGGTATCCCGCCTGGTTGGGGCCCATATCCAGACCAAACAAGATCCGGTCGGAGTACTGTTGGAAGAAGCGCCGGGCGGTATAGGGTTGGCGACCCAGTTCGCCGATTCGCGCAGATATATCCACATGGTAATTGGGGCAGCGCTCGAGCATGGCGCCCACCCAGCCCAGATTTTCGGCGTAACAGCCCACGTGCGCCCCAATGAAGGTTGTGCCAGACTGCCGGGATACCAGCCGGGAAAAACCATCCAGAATGTGCATAAAGGACGGGAATTCTGGGCCGTTGAAGGCCCAATCCGCATGGTCGCCCAGTTCATCCCAGCGTTCATTGGTTTCATCGATGGGGTCAAAAAAAGCGACCGGGTCGGCGATGTGGATCATGACAGGCAGGCCCAGTTCCGCGGCGCTCTGCCAGATTGGGTCGAGGCGCGGGTCATCGACGTTAACCAGGGTATCGTTTTCGTCACGCACCCTCAGTCCCAGCCCTTTCCAAATTTTCAGCCCCTGTGCGCCGCGTTCTTTCTGGATTCTCAGCCGGTTAGCTGCCCATTCGGGAAAAGCACTGCCCATTTGTGGCCACTTTGACCAATCCACGCCGCCAAAAATACTAAAGCGCTCGGGTGCGGCGGCTTTGAAGGTATCGAGATGCCGGTTCAAAAGGTCTTCGCCCCAGCCGCCATCCAGGTCTACATAATGGATGATCCCGGCCTGATCGAGCTGGTCGATCAGTTCGTTAACCGGGCGCTGGTCCCAATGGCCCCCGAACTCTGCCAGGTGGTTGTGCGCATCAATGACCGGGTACCTGGCCCGGGTTAGAAGGGTTTGTTTGACGACCAGTTTGGTTTGGGGACGGTAGTTTTCCAGGAGCATGGCATGTGGTTCCATGAATTGATTGGGGTGAAGCCCGGGTGTGATTGTGACTTGAATGCCAGAATTTTGAAGAATAAGTATATCCGTGTTTTTCTTGCAGTTGGAATTTTCTCACAATTTAGCGGTAGTTGGGAAGAAATTATTTGCGCTGCGCCTGGCGTCTGAGGGGCATTGACGCAAAAACGCTGCCGGGTCAGGGCAGCGTTTTTGCGTTGGGCTGTATGATAAAAGCCGGAGGGATGCTCAGGCCTCGGGTTGCTCGGTCCATAAGAGAGCCAGCAGGATCAGCTCGGCAATTTTAGCCGGAACGCCGTACAGCGAATCCCGGCTGAAGAACGGCACACCCTGGATAATGACATATTGGATAACCCAGATAAAGACCCAGGCCAGGATGGTCAGGATGGCAAACCCGATCAGGGCCCAACGCACCAGTTTGCGTCTTTGCTGGAAGAAGGGGATTGGTAAAATATAGGCGCCCAGCAATCCGAGATAACCGATCCCGTTTAAAATAAAAAGGGGATCGGCGCCATCTGGGAAAAGATTTTTATCAAAAGCTGCCATCAGGTGCAGGATGGCGGTGATGATCGAGGTCAGGACAATTCCGACTTGTCTTAATGTAAATTTCATAAACTCAATACTCCAAATGTGGCGATCCATCCGCGCGGATGGCGGAAACGATCTATATATTACGGATAAATGCTACCTTTATTGTATCGATAATATACATCTTCCCGGCATCCGTGTCAACAGTTTTTGTTTATTTGAATGTGGTTTTGTTTTTCGGACCGGGTAGTAGCCTGCCTGGAAGTGAGAAAGGTTATTTTTGGGTTGAAACCTGCGGGTTATTCGGCGTGGTTTTTGGGTGTATTTCCGAACCAGAGTGTTACGATCTGGTTACCCAGAACCGGTAGACTGACCCCACCAGTCTGCTGGTCAGGGGTGATATCAGCAATTTTTTGTTCTGCCAGGTTGAGG
>CAZLJB010000712.1:0-2127 GCA_964559195.1 uncultured Anaerolinea sp.
CAGCTGGCGCACATGGCGGAGAAATTATGGCTGAAGGTACACCGGAACAGATCCTGGTCCATCCACAATCTTTGACAGGCGCTTATCTGTCCGGTCGTCTGAAGGTTCCAGTTCCTGAAAAGCGCCGGTCTGGGAATGGCAAAGTCCTGACGATTGTGGGCGCAAAAGCCAATAATTTAAAAAATATCACGGTCAATATTCCACTTGGAAAATTAATCTGTATTACTGGTGTCTCCGGCTCGGGGAAATCCACCCTGATGACGGATATATTGTATAACGCTCTGGCGGCTCGCTTGCATGGTGCGCGCACCATGGCCGGGGAGCACGAGCGTATCGATGGGATTGAGTTTCTGGATAAGATCATTGATATTGATCAATCACCCATTGGACGCACACCCCGTTCGAATCCGGGTACCTATACCGGGCTTTTTGATGAGATTCGAAAGCTGTATGCTGAACTGCCTGAGAGCAAGATCCGCGGTTATAAACCAGGGCGTTTCTCGTTTAATGTGCATGGCGGGCGCTGTGAGGCTTGCCAGGGACAGGGCATGCTGCGAATTGAGATGCAGTTCCTTCCGGATATTTATGTTCCGTGTGATGTCTGCCACGGTACTCGCTTTAACAGGGAAACTTTGCAGGTGCATTTCAAGGGTAAATCAATCGCAGATGTATTGGATACAACGGTTGAAGAGGGTGTTGAAATATTTGCTGCCTTTCCAAATATGGTCAACAAGCTTGCGCTGTTGCAGGAAGTTGGACTGGGATATGTCAAAATTGGGCAACCCGCCACCACGCTTTCGGGTGGAGAGGCCCAGCGTGTCAAACTGGCCAAGGAGTTATCCCGCCGGGCAACCGGGCGGACCCTCTATGTCCTGGATGAACCCTCCGTCGGGTTGCACGCTGCGGATGTCCACAAACTTATCGAAGTTATACAACGTCTGGTCGATTCGGGTAATTCGGTATTGATCATTGAACACAATCTCGATATTATTAAAGTAGCCGATTGGGTTATTGATCTTGGCCCAGAAGGTGGTGATCGTGGCGGCAAGCTGGTTGCAGAAGGTCTTCCCGAGCAGATCATGCAGGTGGAAGAGAGTTATACCGGCCAGTTCTTGAAAGTGCATCTTGCCCACTGAGTTTCAAGAAAATGCCCTTCCCAGACATGTTGCGTAATTTGACCGCAAGCGACATTTTTCAGGTAGAATACATCGGATATACAGGACACAACCTGTTTGCTTAGTGTCAAGGAAAGGTAAATTTTATGACTGATGAAACTCCCTCCATGCCTCCCAAGAAACCCAACAAAGTATTTTTGAAACCGGTGTCATCTCAGCCTTCCAAAGATCCTGCTTCCACCATTTCGTCCTACCGCAAACGCCAGCAGTTAGGCCCATTTATTATCTGGGGCGTGGTTGTTTTGATGCTGGTTGCGGGTATTATTTTGTTGGCAGTCTGGTTGGCCAGTGGTAATGGGCCTAAGATAACGTTGTTTGCAACCGAAACCCCAACCACCACAGTCACTCCAACGCCAACTGCCACCGCCACCTTTACCCCCACCGTCACTGAAACCCAGACGCCAACTCAAACTGTCCCGCCCACCCCGAGCGAACCGTTTGAATATACTGTTCAAGAGGGTGATTACCTTTCCACGATTGCCGATAAATTTAACCTGGGCGACCTGGGGCTACAAAAGCTGTTTGTTTTGAACCCCGAGATTGATCCGGGCACAGCAAATGTAAGTATTGGACAGAAAATCAAGATTCCAAACCCGGATTATCAACTACCGACCAACACTCCCATTCCTGCCAATTTACCGATCGGTACGAAAATCAATTATGTTATCCAATCCGGAGATACAATCGCCGGGATTGCATCCTTGTTCAACAGCACCTTTGAAGATATTCTGAAGGAAAACAAGATCACGGATGCGAATAAAATCTTTGTTGGTCAAAAATTAGTGATACGTGCTAATCTGGTCACGCCAACCAATCCACCCCGACCGACAATCACCCCGGGCCCTTCTCCCACGCATCCATCTCCGTTTACGGCAACCCCTCCAGGTGGTGCTCCTGCTCCCACAGTAGCCCCAACACCCACTAAATAAAACAGCATAAGCCGCCCTGCCAA
>CAZLJB010000713.1:0-2122 GCA_964559195.1 uncultured Anaerolinea sp.
CCAAAATAGCCTTTATCGGCGCCGGAAGCCTGGGGTTTACCGGCGAGCTTGTCCGCGACATCCTGACCTTCCCTCTGCTTCGAAATGCCCAGATTGCCCTGATGGATATCGATATCGAAAGACTCGATTTCGCCAGGTCAGCCGTCACAAAAATCATCCTTGCTGGAGATTATCCAGCCACAGTCAGCGCCAGCCTCAACCGCGCCGAAACATTGCAGGATGCCGATGTGGTCCTGACCACCATCCTGTCTGGTTCAACTGAGGTCTGGCGGCATGATATTGAAATCCCCAAAAAATATGGCATTGACATCAATGTCGGCGATACCCGTGGGCCGAGCGGCATCTTCCGCTTTCTGCGCACCTTCAACCCGATGCTCGAAATTGTGCGTGATATGGAAAAATATTGCCCCAACGCAGTCTTGCTCAATTACACCAACCCGATGGCCATGCTGTGCGGAGCACTCCAACGCCAGACCTTTGTCACCGTCACCGGGTTGTGCCATTCGGTGCAAGGAACCGCCATGATGCTGGCTGAATGGATTGGCGCAAAATACGAAGATATCTCCTATACCTGCGCCGGCATCAATCACATGGCCTGGTATCTTGATTATCGCTGGAACGGCCAGGACGCCTACCCCCTGATCCAACAGGCCATCCAGCAGCGACCGGAAATCTACAACACCGAAATTGTGCGCAACGAGATGTACCTGGCACTCGGCAAATACGTGACCGAATCAAGCGGGCACAATTCAGAATACAACTGGTGGTTCCGCAAACGCCCGGATCTGATTGAGAAATACTGCACGCATGGCAGCGGCTGGAACCCGGGCGAATATGCCTATATTTTGAAGGAATACCAGCACAAGGAAGCCACCTGGAAGCAGGAAGTCCGCACCCGGCTGGCCCAGCCGTTGAGCCCCTCTGACCTGGCGCGCGGACATGAATACGCCGCCTTTATCATCAATGCCCTGCAGGGCGGAGAAATGTTTAAATTCAACGGCAATCTGCCCAACACCAACCTGGTCACCAATCTGCCGCAGGGTGCCTGCGTTGAAGTACCGGTTGTGGTGGATAAAGCCGGTTTTCACCCCATCCATGTCGGCGCCCTGCCGGCCGAATGTGCCCTGCTGACCGGGCTCTCCAGCGGCATCGAGGAGTTGGCCATCCAGGCCTGCCTGACCGGCGACCCAACCCTGGTGTTCCGCGCCATTGCGCATGACCCATTGACCGCCTCTCTGCTCTCACTCTCAGAAATCCGCGCCATGACCAACGAGTTATTTGCGCAGCACAAAGACTATCTGCCACAATTCAAGCACTTTATCGCCTGAAAAATAATTGGTCAACAAGCAACTTTCCCGGAAAACTAGATTTCTCCCTTTCACCAAATATTAATGGTGAAAGTATATAATAATAATCAGAATTACTCAACGGGATTAAAATAGTATTCCGGGGCAGCACCGGACAAGGAGAAATATGAATATCGGTCTTTTGGGCACAGGGTCTGTTGGAAAAACAATCGGAACACGCTTGGTTGAATTGGGTCACAGCGTCAAAATGGGTTCGCGCACCCTGGATAACCCAAATGCCGTGGCCTGGGTCCGGGCAAACGGAGGCCTTGCCATGCATGGCAGCTACGCCGAGGCTGCGCATTTTGGGGAACTCCTTTTTAACTGTACATCCGGTCGTGGATCACTCTCCGCCCTGGAATTGATCAAACATGCAGATCTGAATCACAAGATCCTGATAGACCTGGCCAACCCGCTTGATTATTCACGCGGCGGGCCACCCACCCTGACGGTCTGCAACACCGATTCGCTGGGCGAACAAATCCAGCGCGAACACAAGTTGCTGCGGGTGGTCAAAGCCCTCAACACCATGAATGTGGATGTCATGGTCAACCCCGGCCTGGTGCCTGGCAATCACGATGTGTTGATCTGTGGCAATGACGCCGATGCCAAGGCCAAAGTCACCATGATCCTGACGGAATGGTTTGGCTGGAAATCTGTCATCGACCTGGGCGACATCAGCGCATCACGCGGCATGGAAATGGTTCTGCCACTCTGGATCTCGCTATGGAGCAAAATGGGCTCAACCCACTTCAATTTCCACATCGCAAAATAGA
>CAZLJB010000714.1:0-2122 GCA_964559195.1 uncultured Anaerolinea sp.
TTCTTTCTTGGGGATGGTTTCCTACCTGGGAAAACACCCGGTGAGTAGTTACAAAGATTCAATAACTGTCCGAAGAGCGTTTTAGGTTTTCTTTAAGGCTAGAAACGGGCACACTTATGACCCAACCGACAACGCCATCAAGTGGAGCCGCAGATTGTTGGTCAACGGGCATAATTTATTTCGGGTGAAATTATTAAAAAGTTAGACTCAATAAACCGCGAAATAGGTAAGACATGCTTGGGAAACAAACAAGCTGTCAAGAAAAACCCAAAAAATCGCTCTTTTTCATCCTTCCAAGTGTGATAAACTCGCCACTCACAACTGAATAACGTTGGCATCACGATCACCACCCCAATCGCCCCCTTCATTCTCATCACCCCGGCTCGACGGCCGGATTATATTCCTCGTCAAGCATCTTCAAGAAAACCTGACCCAGGTTCGGGTCAAGATGAGTTCCAAGACATTCCTGGATGTGTTCAATGGCTTTCTCACGGCTCCAGGCCTTGCGATACAAACGGTCTGAAGTAACCGCATCCCAGATATCCACAAAGGCAAAAATCCGGGCTGCCAGCGGTATTTCATCCCCGCACAGCCCGCGCGGATAACCATTGCCATCCCACCATTCATGATGGCAGTATGGAATTTCCAGCGCACCTTTCAAAAAACTGATCGATTGGATCATATCGTAAGCCAGTTGAGGATGCTTGCGCATCTGTTCCCATTCATCCGGATCCAGCGGGCCGGGTTTTAAGAGTACCGAGTCCGGCACACCCAGTTTACCAACATCATGCAGCAGCGCCCCACGCCATAAGTCGGTCAGTTCTGTGCCCTTGATCCCCAGGCGCACAGCCATCTGACGGGTCATACTTGCCACCCGCAGGCTGTGACCCTCGGTCTCCTTGTCCCGCAAATCAATCGCCACCCCCCAGCCCTCCAGCGTGTGATCATAAGCATCCATCAATTCACGGTGGATAAAGGCGTTTTGCAGCACGGTGGCTGCCGCATTGGCCACCACGGCCAATAGCCGACCATCTTCTTCCGTAAACCTGTTCAAAGCTGTGGATTGAACCTGTACCACGCCCAGCACATTGTTGTTGGATAACATCGGCACATACAGGGCTGATTGCGGGATCTGGCCCGAACCCACCAGCTGTCCCAAATTTTGTATACCGCCGCGATGTGCCACCATGTCCCCTACAATGAAAGGCTCACGCTGCAGGATGGCCTGACTCTGGGTGGCTTTGGGGGAATGATCCAGCGCAACCGCTGGAAACTCATTTACATCCAATTCTTCACCGTTGATCACGGCATAGACGCAGCTGATCTGTTCAATTTCGGGATGGTAATGAGAAATATACTGTGCATGCACATCCGGGAAAAGCCGGTGAACCGCCTGGCCCAGCCGCCTGAAAATCTCTTTCATGTTCAGGCTTTCACCCAGCGTACGCCCGATATCACTGATGACTTTTAATTCTTCCACATAGCGCCGCATACGCTGATCCACACTGATAGGGTTTACAAGAACTGTCTGCGCCTGGTCATTAGTCTGGATTGGACGGAGGACTGCGTGAACACTATTTACTTCGATATTCCCAACAGAGTCGTATGTATCGTTAAAAAAGCCTTGTACCCCAAAGATTTGCCCATTCCTGCGGCACATCCGGAATTCGGCCTGTAATGGATGCCCTTCACGCAGCATCGCTTCAACAATGGGTCTATCTTCAGGCACAACAATCCGCAAAAACAAACCCGGATCATTATAGAATTCTTCCTGATCATATAAACTTAACAAAACGATGGCTCGGTTAATATACACAAGCCGCGCATCCGGGCTTAATTGGAAACTACAGATAATATCTGAAATATTATCTGCCAAATTAAATAAATCTTGGGGTGAAAAACCTGGTTGAAGCGAAGTTTGCAAACTGGTCCCGGGGTAAGATATTCAACAGTCCAAATATCCGGCAAGGGTTTCACGGCAGCCCACTACCTGAATTTGATTGTAATTTTACCTCGAACCAGACCTTTTACATGAAGATCTTCACAAAAAAGCAGGGCGGGTTTCAGGCCCGCCCTGCTGATCGATTCACTACTTGTTATTCAATGCCGCCACACCGGGGAG
>CAZLJB010000715.1:0-2120 GCA_964559195.1 uncultured Anaerolinea sp.
ATGGCCAATCATCCATCATCGCCGATAAAATCGCCCTCAAACTGGCCGATTATGTTGTGACCGAATCCGGCTTTGGTGCCGATATCGGCATGGAAAAATTCTTCGATATCAAATGCCGTTACTCCGGGCTGGTGCCACAGGTGGTGGTGATGGTTGCCACTGTGCGCGCCCTCAAGATGCACGGCGGCGGCCCGAAGGTCGTGGCCGGCAAGCCCCTGGCAGTTGAATACACCGAAGAAAATCTTGAACTGCTCAAGAAGGGTCTGCCAAACCTGGTTCAGCACATCGAAAACGCCCTCAAATACGGCGTAAACGTTGTCGTGGCCGTCAACTCCTTTGCCAACGATACCGAAGCAGAAGTGGAAATCGTTCGTCAGGCTGCCTTCGCAGCCGGCGCCATGGACGCGGTCGTTTCGCGCCACTGGATGGAAGGCGGCAAGGGCGCCATCGCGCTGGCCGAAGCCGTCGTCAAGGCTTGCGACCAACCCACCAACTTCAAGTTCCTCTACCCGCTGGAACAGGACATCAAGACCAAGATCGAGACCATCTGCCGTGAAATCTACCGCGCCGATGGGGTTGATTACTCGCCGGAAGCCGAACGCAAGATTGAGCTTTACACCCGGCTGGGTTTTGACAAACTGCCGCTCTGCATGGCCAAGACCCATCTTTCGTTCTCTACCGACGCCGCCCTAAAAGGCGCCCCACGCGGGTTCCGCGTCAACATTAGTGACATCCGCGCCTCCGTCGGCGCAGGCTTCCTGTACCCACTGCTGGGCACCATGCGCACCATGCCTGGTCTACCCACCCGCCCGGTCTTCTTCGATGTCGACCTCGACCTGGAAACCGGCAAAGTGGTCGGTCTGTTCTAAATTCTTCAATCAAACAAAACAAGGCTGGGAAAGTTCCAGCCTTGTTTTGTTTTTAATTGGATTGCATTGCCAATATCAGCGGAATAATGGGTGCGGTTGTGTTTTAACACGAGTACCCATAACCGATTATTAAAATTTCCGAAAACGATTTGTGTGTTTTCTTATAGAGTTTTAAGCGGAAATCACGCTCAAAACTCTATAAGAAACATTAATCCATTTACAGTTGTCCTTGCAGCAAAATCTGGTCAGCAATAGCCTGGAAACACCCATCATATCATTAGATTCAGGGCGTGCGGGCGCAACGAAAACCTACATTATAACTTTCGAAATCCGGAACATCCCAACTGCGGGCGGTGGTGCAGACGGAATCAGCCAGATCCTGCCACGAACCACCGCGCATAACCCGGTAGATTTTTCCAAAGCCACTGCCAGACCTGGAGTCCCCACCCGGATAGACATCATACCAATCCGCCACCCATTCCGAAACATTACCGGCCAGATCATAAACACCTTCGGGACTCTTGCCACTTTCATAGCTGCCAACCGGCGAAGTATCCCCCACAAAAGAATTGTAATTGGCACGCGATTGATCAATCCCTTCACCCCAGGGATAGGACTGCGGTTTTGAACCTCGCGCTGCTCTTTCCCATTCTGCTTCGCTTGGCAGCCTGGCAGAGCGCCACTGGCAAAACGCATTGGCCTGGTTCCAACTGACCGCGATAACAGGGTAATTTCCAAACCCGGCACTTCCATAATAATTACTACGAGTGACAGAATCAGGTCCAATTGGCAGCTTACAAACACCCGCAGCCACACATTCGGCATAGCGGGCATTGGTCACTTCGAAGGTATCGATATAAAAAGCCTCCAGGGTCACCTGGTGCACGGGTTGTTCATCCGGAAAACCATAATCACTGCCCATGGTAAAAGGACCAGCCGGAATGAGTATCTCCTTGAGAGTGCCCTGACTGGCGCTTCCTGCGGACAAAGGCAAGGCAGCTGGTACAGATTGGCAGGCACTGAGCCAGAGCATGGCCACCAACAGCATAATTACACACTTTTTCATTAATAATGCTCCTGTAAACAAGGCTTCAATATTTATTGCGTTGATTTGCTGGCAATAGCCTGTTTCTGCCTATCAACCCCATGATTTTCATTCAACTGGAAGGCGGTTGTCAAGGCTTTCGACGGGAAAAAACGTTTCAATTGCACTTGTTTCAAAGGTCAACTGTCCGATGGAAATACTATCTA
>CAZLJB010000716.1:0-2119 GCA_964559195.1 uncultured Anaerolinea sp.
ATAGCTTCAGGTGACTGGAGTTCAGACGTGTGCTCTTCCGATCTGCAAAAGTCAAGGATGGAAAAGTCATCAAGTTGGAAGGCAATCCCGAACACCCGCATTCTCAAGGCAAACTTTGCGCCCGCGGGCAATCAGGTTTGATGAATACCTATGATCCAGACCGTGTTCTAACACCCCTGATCCGCGTTGGCAAACGCGGCGAAGGCAAGTTCCGTCAGGCCTCCTGGGAGGAGGCCCTGGACCTGGTAGCCAGCAAAATGCTAGATATCAAACAAAAATTTGGCCCAGAAGCTATGCTATTCTCATCAACCCATAACATTTCACAACCGGTCTTTGAGAATATCCTGTACAGCTTTGGTTCACCCAATTATGGAACCCAGCGTTCGTTATGTTTTAATGCCATGATCGTCGCCAACCTGATGACATACGGGATGGAAGAACCTGGACGCGATTACAGCAAAATTAAATATTTGATCCTGACCGGAAGAAATCTTACCGAGGCCATCTCCACGTCTGAGACATCCGCCCTGATGGATATCATTTCCCAGGGTGCCCGGGTCATTTCCATCGACCCACGTTTCACCAAAACTGCCTCCAAATCCAGTGAATGGCTGCCCATCAAACCGGGCACAGACAGCGCCTTTCACCTGGCCATGATCAATGTCATCATCACGGAAGCCCTCTATAACAAGAGTTTTGTCGAAAATTACACCAGCGGTTTTGAACAGTTGGCAGCCTCGATCAGCGCTTACACGCCAGCCTGGGCTGAAAAAATTACCGGGATTTCGGCTGCAACCATCACCCGGATTGCCCATGAATTCAGCGCCGCCGGATCATCTGCACTTGCCCATAATGGCTGGAGAACCTCAAACTTCCTGAACTCCTTCCAAACCCAACGTGCCATTACAATTCTAAATTCACTGGTCGGAAATTGGGGAGAGACTCTGCTCCCAGCAGCAGGTGAAGCAGCGGGTGGGTTGGGTTCCATTCCACAGCCAGCTTACCCACGTATTACCGCCCCGCGTCTGGATGGGGTCCCATGGAAATACCCATTCGTCCCACTCAAATTGGGCATTTTTCAGGAAATGCGCGAGGGCGCACTCAATGCTGACCCATATGCAGCCCATGGCTGGCTGATTTCCCGCCAGAATCCTGTTTTGGACCTGCCAGACCGTTCTAGAACCCTTGAGTTGTTTGGCAAACTCGACTTCATCGCCACCATCGATATCATCATGAATGACACATCCTGGTTCTCGGATGTTGTTTTACCAGAAGCTTCCTACCTGGAACGTTATGATCCATTAAATCTGGTTGGCGATAGGGCCTATCTGCGCCAGCCGGTCATTGAACCACAGGGACAGGCCAAATCCGCCTTATGGATTTTTAAGGAACTTGGCACCCGTCTCGGATTGGCAGATTACTTCCAGTATACCGATGAAAAAGATTACATCAACCAACAGCTAAAACCGCTCGGTGTGACTGTTGACCAAATTGCCATGCATGGCTACGCTGAACTTCCTGTTGGAGAGAAAAAGAGCGCTTTCGAGTGGGCCACACCCAGTGGCAAAATCGAAATCTTTTCAACTACCCTTGAAAAAGGCGGCTTTGCACCACTTCCGGAATGGCAGGAGCCACCTCAACCCAAAGAAGACGAGTTTTACTTGATTTCTGGCAAAGTTGGTCTGCACACTCAATTCGGAACCCAGAACAATAAGCTGTTGCACAAATACGAAGACAGCCCTCGCATCTGGATTCACCCGGAGGCTGCTTCGAAACGTGGCATCAAAGACTGGGATACCGTCGAGGTCGTCAGCTCGGTGGGGAAAATCAATGTACCCGTCTGGGTGACTCCTTCCATCCGCCCGGATTGTGTTTACATGACACCTGGTTATGGACACCTTTCAAAAGGCCTCAGAACCGGTTATGCAGATGGTTCAAGCGACTCGGTCCTGCATGTTACCTTTACGGACCCTGTCAGCGGTTCTCAAGCCCTGACTCAGACTCTTGTAACGGTAAAAAAGGCGTAGGTGGAATATGGCAAACGACATCAAAAAACGTTATGGATTTGTAATCGATGTTTCCCGCTGTATTGACTGCCGAGCCTGCATGGTTGCCTGCA
>CAZLJB010000717.1:0-2115 GCA_964559195.1 uncultured Anaerolinea sp.
TTCATCTGTACTTGATCATCAAGCACGGCGAATCCCACTTCCCAAAGCAGGAAGACTAAGGAGCCCGCCATGAGCAACGAAATAAACGAAATTAAGAAAAAAATCAACCAGCGTTACCAGCAGGAACTTCACAAAGGGGAGCTCTTCTGGCCAGATAGCATCTTCAAGGATGCGATCGTGGCCCTGGCGATTTTCCTGGTTCTGATCCTGCTGGCTACCTTTGTCGGTATTCCCGTCGAACCCAAAGCCGATCCTAGCGATACGTCCTATATTCCTCGCCCAGAATGGTACTTCCTGTTCCTGTTCAAATTCCTGGCCCTATATGGGCAAATCCCCCTGCTCGGGAAAATTGAATGGCTGGCCACAGTCATCATACCCAGCATTGCGGTTGGCCTGCTGGTGTTGATGCCGTTCCTCGATAAAAAACCCGAACGACATTATAGCAAGCGCGTACTACCCATCAGCATCATGGGCATCCTGGTCGTCAGCATGGTCACACTGACCCTGATGTCTGATGTGCCCACCGGCCCAACCCTGGTAGGCAGCCTGCAAACCATCGGCGGGCTGATCATCCCCGGCCTGGCATACCTGGCCCTGGTCTTGATGGCCTTTGTATTCAAAAAAACTTCCACCAAAACCATGATTTGGACCGCCAGCATTACGGCTGTTCTGATGGTGGCTTTTACAGGGACAGTCCTGGCCCTTTATCCAACCCCTGCCAGCACCGAAGTGGCAATTGCCAGCACGGTGAATGAACAAATCCAGGCCGGGCAGGATCTATATGCCATCAATTGCGTGGAATGTCATGGCGATGACGGGAAGGTGACCAAGATCCAGGGCGTCAAAGGCCTGGAAGGCAAGGAAATCCCGCCCATCAACGGCAAGGATGTGCTGTACACATTAAATGACGCGGCCATGGCAGAAGTGATTGCCTATGGCCGCCCCGTGGCCGGCATGAATCCCTTTGGAAAAGCCTACAATGCCCAGGGTCTTTCCAAAAGCGAAATTGATTATGTGGTGACTTTCATGCGCTACATGTGGGATGATCGCTTTGACAAGCCCGTGCTAAAACCACTCTACCCACCTCTGGCAGCCGGCGAAATTCCATCTTACGATCTACATGTGGCTCCCATTGTGCAGCGTTATTGCGTATCATGTCACCGCGCGGGTAAAAACAGCAACTCCTTCCTGATGACAACCTATGATGAGATCCTGAAGACCGGCGACAACGCTCCCAATCTCACGGCTGGCGACGCCAACAGCCAGTTGCTGCAAGTCATCCAGGGTACACCCATTCCAGATCCGTCTGACCCAACCAAGAACCTGGTGAGTAAAATGCCACCCAACAAGGCTCTCAAAGCCGATATCATTGATGTGCTCAAACGCTGGGTGATGGCAGGCATGCCCAAAACCGCCGCTGATGCTGCCGCGCTGCCCACTTCCACCCCCGCACCAACTGCAACTGCAAAACCATAGCTCACTAAAAAGAAGAGGCGCCCATCATCCGGCGCCTCTTCTTTTTAGTTCAACCAGCTAAAGCCGGGCTTACATATTCTGGATGATGGCATCCCCAAATTCAGAGCACTTGACTTCCTTGGCGCCGTCCATCAAGCGCGCAAAGTCATAGGTAACGATCTTCTTATTGATGGCGCCTTCCATCCCCTTGATGATCAGGTCAGCAACCTCGCCCCAACCCATATAGCGGAACATCATTTCGCCAGACAGAATCACGGAACCAGGGTTGACCTTATCCAGGTCGGCATATTTTGGAGCTGTGCCGTGCGTGGCTTCAAAAATAGCATGCCCGGTCACATAGTTGATATTGGCGCCTGGCGCGATCCCAATCCCGCCCACCTGCGCAGCCAGTGCGTCAGACAGGTAATCACCGTTCAGATTCAGGGTGGCAATCACATCGTAATCCCGCGGGCGGATGATCGTGAACTGCAGGCTGACATCTGCGATCGAATCTTTGATCAACAGCAGGGATTTCCATTTGCCGCCGCCGTGCGTATCCCAAAGCTTGAGGGCTTCTTCAACTTCGCTGGTAATGTCCTTCTGCTGGGCCGGCGACATCATCCCAAAACCAGGATCAATCGCACGCGCATTTTCTTCGAC
>CAZLJB010000718.1:0-2106 GCA_964559195.1 uncultured Anaerolinea sp.
AACGCCATCTTCCCGACCCTGGTGCTGGCTTCGCTGGCAATCGGTGATGTTGTGCTCAGTTTTGCGGCATTGTCCTTCCTGGGAATTGGTACCGAAGTGGGTTACGCGGATTGGGGCCAGGTGCTTTCCTTTGCGCGCAACTGGATTACCAGCCTGAATGTCTACTGGTTTATTGTAGTCTGGCCAGGAATTACCCTGGTGTTATTTGTCATGGGTTGGAACCTGGTCGGAGATGCCCTGCGCGATGTTCTTGATCCACGCATGCGCGGACGAAGCTAATTTAAGACTGTGCCACCTTTCCAAAAACTTATTATCTGGAGTTTTCTGCCCCTCGGGTTGGTTCTGCTTATTCTGGCAGCCTCCCGGGGGCAGCCTGTTTTCGCCCAGGCATTGACTCCTATGCCCACCCTGGATCGCCTGGCAAAACCAAGCCTGCCGCCGAACCCATCCCAGGCAGATCGCGGTGCTCAGGACTATTGGCTGAATTGCTCCCCCTGCCATGGTGATCGTGGGCAAGGCTTGACCGACGAATTTCGCAGGCAGTATCCAACCGAAGATCAGAATTGCTGGCTTTCAGGATGTCACGGTCGCCGGCCCTATCCCAACGGTTGGACCATCCCTGCTATTGTTCCAGCCCTGGTTGGGCCTGGCGCTTTGAGCAAATACGGAAATGGTGCTGTTTTACAGGCTTTCATCCGGGCAAAGATGCCTTTTCAAAGGCCTGGCATCCTGGATGAAGATACGTATTGGCGTTTGACGGCTTTTCTCCTACGTCAAAATGGTTATTGGTCTGGAACCAGCATCCTGGACCAATCAGCTGCTGAACGTGTTAGAATCCCATTTGCGCGGACGGCTCAGCCATCTCTACCGGGGCTCAATCTTCCGGTGGTTCAGCCGAGTGTGACTCCACAATTCACGCCAATCGCGCCAGTTGTGACGGACTCCGGGTCATCCACCGTTCGAATCATTTCGGCAGTTGGTTTACTGGGGATTGGGTTGGGTTTTTTCCTGATGTTTCGTCGTCAAAAATCGTCTTGATAAATTGAAATGAGAGAGCTGTTATGAAAACATTGACACCGCGTTTGGTGATGGGATATATAATATTCAGTTTGTTGTTTTCGGCCTGCAGCGTGGTGGGTAGCAGCCCGACGCCGGGTGTTTTTTCTTCGGAAACGCCAGCGACCGGAGGGGTTTCTGCAACTCCAGCCCAACAACTGACCCCCACCCAGGCTCTGCCGCGAGGCCTGACGGTTTGCCTTGGGCAGGAACCCAACACCCTTTATCCATTTGGAAATCTTAATTCAGCTGCGCGCAGTGTACTTGGTGCGATTTATGATGGCCCAATCGATACTTTTACCAATGGTTATCAGGCAGTAATTCTTGAAAAAATTCCATCCCTTGCGAATGGGGATGCCCAGGTGGCGCAGGTCAGTGTCAAAAAAGGTGAGATGGTGGTGGATGCGGCTGGCAACCTGGCCATTCTGGATGTTGGTTTGACGGTTTTGCCAGCTGGTTGCACAGAAGATGCCTGCGCAGTTAAATATGATGGGCTCGCTGGCTTAAATATGGACCAGATGGTGGCGACTTTTCGCTTGCGCCCCGGTTTGACCTGGTCAGATGGCGCTCCATTAACCTCGGCCGATTCTTTGTTTGCGTTTAAACTGGCGTCAGATAAAGACACCCCTGGATCGAAATATATACTTGATCGTACGAGCGCCTATGACGTGATTGATACGCAGTCAGTTCAATGGTGGGGTGTGCCAGGTTTCATCGATGCTGCTTATGCCACCCACTTTTGGGCACCGCTTCCCAAGCACCTTTGGGAAAATATCCCGGCTGCTGAATTGGCCAAGGGTGATCTCAACCTGCACCCGCCATTGGGCTGGGGTGCGTACGTTTTCAAAGAATGGGCACCAGGTAAATACATCAGCTTGCAGAAGAATCCTGTCTATTTTCGTGCTTCTGAAGGACTGCCGCGCTTCGATACACTTACCTTTCTATTCACGAAGGATGCTGCTACTGGGATCAGTAATCTGGTTTCAAAACAATGCGACATATTGGATACCAGCCTGCGTCTGGAAGGCGAGATCAATCTGCTGACCGAAC
>CAZLJB010000719.1:0-2095 GCA_964559195.1 uncultured Anaerolinea sp.
AACCATAGATATGCCCGGTCAGCGCGCTGTTGCCCGGCCGGCCCGGAAAAGCGGTCCCTACCAGATAGCCAGCGTTATTTCCCAACCAGGTTGTGTCCCAGTTCCCAGCCGTGACAGGCACCCCGACGATGCTGGAACGCAGATTGATCGCCGGAATATCCAATGTTAGATCTGAATAGGCCTGGTAGCCCGCCGTATCCGGCTGAACGGGTGGCTGGCTGACGACCCCGGGGGCAAAACCAGTTTTGGGTAATTTTTTCGCTTGCTGTTTGGCGGAAGGAGACCACTGTGCCTGTGAAGTGGCCAGGTTGGATTCTGTAAGCGCATCAATCCCATTTATCCCATCGAGATCCGCGCCAATACTGGCGATATTATTCACTTTTGAGGTGCCATCCAGCACGCGCACATTAAAGCTGATATTCAATTCATTGGCAGCCGTTTCGGCGGTCAGATGGCCCAAATCAGGGCCCATGCTGCCCGTCCAGACGACCCTGCCACGCGGATAGGTTGCGGAGGCAGGTTCAAAAGCACAGGTAGTGACAGTCGTCAGCCCGCTGGCCGGGGTTTCGAATTTTTTCTTGGTCCTTTACCGTTTGCAAATAATTCCATTCCGAACGAATAATCCAGCGAGTGAGGTTGGGGGTTCGCTTCCGATTTCAAATACCCACCTTGACGAAACCACCCGCTCACCAGTATAGTCCAGCCGGCAATCTACCGAATATTCGCAAAACATTAAGGAATTTCAATGCGCCTGAAAGCAGATTTAACATTATTCGCAGTGGCTATCATCTGGGGCACGGGTTTTATCTCGCAGGGTATCGCGGCCCGTTACCAGATTGCGTATCTTTTCAATGGCGCCAGTTTCATATTAGCCGGGTTGATCCTGCTGCCCATCATCCCACGCGAAAAAAAGCTGCCCAGCAGCCAGTGGGTCTGGATGTTGATGGCTGGCAGCATCCTTTTTGTGGCCAGTGCACTCCAGCAGGTGGGGCTGCTGTATACCCAGGTGGCGAATGCCGGTTTTCTGACCAGTCTGTACGCTGTCTTTACGCCCTTCATCCTGTGGGTAGCCTTTCGAGAAAAACCACACTGGCTCGACCTGCTGGCAGTCAGTATTGCCAGCCTGGGCGCGTATCTGCTTTCCACGGCAGGCCGGTTTTATTTCCAACCGGGGGACGGGCTGGAATTAATCGGTTCGGTATTCTGGGGTATGCATTTCGTGGTGTTGGGAAAGTTTGCTTCGCGTTTTGAGCCGGTATCATTTGCCGCAGGGCAGTTCCTGGTCGGTGGTCTGTTCAACCTGCTGGCTGGGCTGGCCTTTGAAAATCTGGGGCAGCTGGCCCTGCTGCCCGTGGCTGGCGCAGTGCTTTACCGGGCCAGCCTATCGATCGGGGTCGGTTACACGCTGCAGGTCTGGGGCCAACGCCACACGCCACCCACGGATGCCGCTCTGATTCTGGGGCTGGAGGCGGTTTTTGCTGTGATCATGGCCTGGCTGATCCTGAAGCAAAATCTGCTGCCCATACAGGTCTTCGGCTGCCTGATCATCTTTGTAGCAGTCATGATCTCACAGCTGAAAAGCCTCAACCCGGCTGCGAGCCGTCCGCTGTAGTGATACAATCCGTATCGCAAATATTGACATTAAGAAAAAGAAATAACAAAAAATGGGAGGTATTTTACCCTTGTGATAATTCGCCAAAACCAACTCAAGGGAACATCCCGATAGGAAAATAACCTTTTTAAACGAAACCGTCAAGCAATTACAGATTCGGTTGCAGCAAGGCAACAAGCCTATGGCGCTGGAAACTTGAAAAATGTTCGATACGTATGAGTTCCGCCGAAGGTGGCTGATTGGAAAATGTATAGATAAGATCATTTTAGTTTGGAATGTTTCTGGAGAAACGCTTTCAAACTGGATCAAAACCCTGATGAACAAAGGTTACAATAGCCTGAAATATGAACAAACAAAGGGTGGACCTGTACGGCCCACCAAAATTCAGAAGGATAAGTTGTTTGCGCTGGTAAATAATCGGACCCGAAGCCCGTGACTACATTACGGGCTGTTAGACAAGCGTCTAGATCCAGGGTTTGAGCC
>CAZLJB010000720.1:0-2091 GCA_964559195.1 uncultured Anaerolinea sp.
AGCCAGGAGAGCCATCGTATAAGGATGTTTGGGGTTTTCCAATAAATCGCGCACAGGTGCTTTTTCAACCACTTTCCCGGCGTACATGACAAAAATCCGCTCTGCGAAGTAACTCACCGTTGAAAGATCATGGGTGATGTAGATAACAGACAGGTTATGGGTCTCTTGTAATCCGCGCAAAAGCTTGAGAATTTCGACCCGAACCGAGGCATCCAGCATCGAAACCGGCTCGTCGGCCACGAGGAATTTAGGCTCAAGCAACATGGCACGGGCGATCACCACACGCTGCTGTTGCCCTCCGCTAAGCATGTGCGGAAATTTAGGCAAAAAGTCATCGATGGGACTCATTTTAACTTCTTCAAGCACTTTACGGATGCGCTTCGCGCGCTCACCAAAATTCTTGATTCCGCCAATCAAAAGTGGCTCATCCAATATTTCTTGAACTGTCATAAATGGCGCTAATGCTCCATACGGATCTTGCTGGATGTAACCGACCTGGGAACGATACCATTTCATCTGCTTTTTGTTTGTTGAATCTAATTCCGTTCCATTAAAAACTACTTTTCCACATCTCGGTTTATACAATGCCAGAATGGTTTTCATCAAACTGGATTTCCCACAGCCAGATTCCCCAACGACTGCTATCGCCTCTCCATGATGCAGGTCAAAAGTGACATCGTCCACCGCTCGGACATAACCGGCGTGCCCAAAACCCCAGCGGCGCAGTTCGAACCAGACACGCAGGTTCTGGATTGAAAGCAACACTTCATTTTTTTGCTTCAGCAAATCGGCATTTTCACGCGAAACGGTCCCAATCACATCAGCCTCCTACTTCATTATTAGTACTCACGCTTTGATGTAACCAACACTTAACTTTGCGCCCTTCTTTCATCACTATAGGAGGATCCTGCGCACACATATTAAATTTATCGGGACAACGCGCCGCAAAGCGGCAGCCAATGGGCAAGTCAATTAAGCTCGGTGGCTGGCCGGAGATAAAATCAAGCTGTTTTTCCCCGCGCAAGCGTGGAACGCTCGACAATAGTTTTCGCGAGTAAGGATGCAAGGGGTTTTCAAAGAAACTGCGCGCAGTGCTCATCTCAACGATCTGTCCGGCATACATAACCGCCACGTCATCGGCAAGTTCGCTGGATGTGGCAATATCGTGTGTGATCAAAATGTAACTTGTGCCAAGTTCGTGCTTGATGCGCTTGAGTACATTGAAAATATTAGCCTGAGTCAGTACATCCAGGGCAGAGGTCGGCTCATCGAGAATGACTAGGCTGGGCGAGGTCACGAGCGCCATAGCTATAGCCACACGCTGGCGCATTCCGCCACTTAGTTCAAAGGCGAAACGATCCAGGAAATCCACTGGCACACCTACGTGTTCGAACATAGTACGGGCATATGCCATTGCCGCATCCTTCTTCACCCCCAGATGGATCACTGCTGGTTCTGCCACCTGTCGGCCTACTTTGAGAACCGGGTTAAGCGAATTCATGGCTGCCTGCGGCACAAGCGACATGGCCGACCAGCGAATGTTCAAGCGAAATTCTTCATCGCTCAGAGCCATCACATCGCGCCCTCCGAGTTTAACTTTTCCCGAATATGTCTGCACATTGCGTGGCAGCATGCGCAGGATAGCTTTGGCTAGCGAGCTTTTTCCGCATCCGGATTCGCCAAGGACCACCACAGCTTTGTTGCGACCCAGTTCAAAATCGACGCTGTCAACAGCCTGAACCACACCTTGTTGGGTACGGAAATGAAGTACCAGCTTTTCAATTTGGAGAAGTTGGTCAGTTTCAGGCATGGCTAAATCTCTCTCAAGCGGGGATTAAAGATGCGATCCAGCGCAAAACCGAGTAAGGCAAATGCCAGACCTGCAACCATCAACAAAATCGCTGGTTCTAATACCCAGTAATACAGTCCTCCGTATAAGGCGCCATTGGACCGTGCATCACTGATCACTTTTCCCCAGGTCGGTAAGACTGGATCGCCAAGCCCCAACACGGCCAGTGTTGCTTCTAAAAAGACATAGGACGGAATCAAGGTCACCAACTGTGGTATTAAAGTTGGTACAAGGCGTGGGCT